>JBMDXL010000228.1:0-5297 GCA_048594465.1 Microlunatus sp.
CGGCACCACGAGCCCGCGCAGGCTGGAGATCCAGCCGAGGCTCGAGACCATGACGAACGTCGGCACGAGGGTCACCGTCGTCGGCACCATCAGCGTCAGCACGGTCAGGCCGAGGACGAGGCGGCTCGCCCGCGAGGGGACCCGCGCCAGGCCGTAGCCGGCCATCGCCGAGATCGCCACGGTCAGCACCGTCTGGAGCACCGAGACCACCGCGGAGTTGAGCAGGCTGCGGGCGAAGCGGACGTTCTGGTCGGCGAAGAGGCGGCGCAGGTTGTCCAGCGAGGGGTCCGCGGGCCACCACACCCACGAGGCCGACGCGAGCTCGGCCGGCGTGGCGAGCGCGTTGCGCAGGATCACGTAGAAGGGCAGCAGGAACACCAGCGCGAGGGCGGAGAGCAGCACGTACCGGGCGGCGTCGGGTCCGCGGCGGCGGGGACCGCGCGTCACCAGGGTGCTCACGAGCGCCGACCTCTCCGAGGCCCCTCGACAGGCTCGGCGGGCGTTCTCCGCCGACTAGTTCTCGCACTGCCGCCCCGCTCGCGCAGCGCCCGCAGCTGGTCGATGCCCAGCACCGCGACGACGACGGTCAGGATGACCGTGCCGGCGCTGCCGAGACCGAGGTCCTGCGACCCCTGACCGAGCGAGATCAGATAGAGGTAGACCAGCGGTGGTCGCGCGAACGGCGGGTAGGTGCCGACCGAGATCAGGGTGTTGTAGAACTCGTCGAAGGCCTGGAACGCGCCGATCAGCAGCAGCAGGAGCACCGCCACCGACGTGCCGCGGAGCTGGGGGAGGGTGATCCAGCGGAGCACCCGCCACCCGGTGGCCCCGTCGACGGCCGCGGCCGCGTAGGTGTCCTCCGGGATGCGGTTCAGCCCGGCGATGAACAAGATCATGTAGAAGCCGACCTGCAACCACAGCCGGAGACTCACCAGCACCACCCAGTAGAGGTAGTGCTCGCCGCCCAGCCAGTTGACCGGGGGGATGCCGAACAGCCGGAGCACGTTGTTGACCAGACCGAAGCGGGCGCCGTTGAAGATCGACAGTCGCCAGATCATCGACGCGATCACGTACGAGCAGGCCGTGGGCAGGAAGAAGGCGGAGCGGAAGAACGCCTTGGCCACCCGCACCCGGTTGACCAGCAGGGCCAGCGCCAGGGAGAGGGCGAAGGTCAGCGGCACGATGAAGACCGCGAAGACCACGAAGGTGCCCATGCTGGTCAGGAATGCCTGGTCCTGCAGCAGGTAGGCGTAGTTCCCGAAGCCCACGAAGTCGGTCGGCGTCACCGTGTTGCGCGCGTCGAAGAACGACAGGTAGACGCTCCACAGCACCGGGATGTAGACGAAGATCAACAACCCGAGCACGAACGGCCCGACGAAGACCGCGTACCAGAACGAGCGGTGGCCGACCGGGCGGGTCGGCGCGACGCTCGTGCTCACCCCGGCCCCTCCGGGCGACCCGCGTGCTGTCCGCGGTTGCTCACGTGATCCGCGTACTCTCCTTCGTCGCTCACGTGATCCGTGCGATCTCCTTCGTCGCTCACTTGATCCGTGCGATCTCCTTCGTCGCTACCGCGGCCACCTTGCCGACCTCGGTCTTCGGGTCGGCCTTCTTGGTGGCCACGTTCGTCACCGCGGCCACCATCGCCTGCGAGATGGCCTGCGTCCACAGCTTGCTCGGGGCGAAACCGAGCTTGTCGACGAAGCCGGCCGCTTCGGCTCCCGGACCGGAGGAGATCTTGTCGGCCTTGGCCACCAGGGACGGCTTGGCCGGGATGTGGGTCCCGTAGGAGTTGGAGAAGTCGACCTGGAAGTCCTCCTGGTCGATCCACAGCCACTTGACGAACGCCTTCGCCGCCTCCGGGTCCTTGCCCTTGGCCGACACGGTGGCTCCGTACGAGCCGAAGGGCACGGCCTGGCGGCCGGCCGAGCCGATCGCCGGGAAGGGCAGCACCCCGAAGTCGTCACCGAGCTTGGCGGTGATGTCGGGCAGCATCCACAGCCCGCCCCACTGCATGGCGGTCTCGCCGTTGACGAACGGGTCCGCGGCGAACCAGTCGGCCGACGCGCTCTTCAGCAGACCGCCCGAGGAGTAGAGCTGGGCGAACGCGGCGAGGGCGCCGTAGCCCGCCTCGTTGTCGAAGCCGATGCCGGTCTGGTCGGTGTTGATCTGCTCCTGACCGGCGGCCCAGATGAGCATCTGGTTGAGCACCCCGACACCGCCGTCGTTGCCGGCGAAGAAGCCGCCCATGTCGTCGGTGGCGACCTTGCTGGCGGCGTCGGTGAGAGCGACCAGCGTGGTCGGTGGCTGCACGCCGGCCTTCTCCAGCACCGACGTGCGGTAGTAGAGCATCTGCATGTCAGTGGTCTGGGGGATCGAGTAGATCTTGTCCTCCCAGGTCATCGCGGCCAGCACGGGAGCGGAGAACTGGGACTTGGCGTCACCGATCAGCTCGGTCAGGTCGACCACCTGGCCTGCCTTGATCATGTCCAGCGTCGGCCCGTTGCCGTACTCGAAGACATCCGGCACGTTCGCGGTCAGCAGGGCCGACGAGACCAGCTTGTCGTAGTCACCCGGGTTCCACTTCACGGTCACGGTGGCCGCCTCGTACGCCGCCGCGTAGCGCTTGACCGCGTCCTCGACGCCGTCCTCGCCGTACTCGTGGTACCACTGGCTCAGCTGGGGCTTGTCCCCGCCACCCGAGGCCGAGGCCTGGGGGTCGGGACGACCGGTGTTGCTGCCGCAGGCGCTGAGCCCTGCGACGGAGGCTGCGGCCAACCCGGCCAGACCGAGGAACCGCCGACGTGGAATGTCCATGGCGGCAGGCTAGTTTGAGCCTCAGACATCCGAAGGACAGGGGTAGGGAATGCGAGCCATCAGGATCCACGCGTACGGCGGCCCGGAGCAGCTGCGAGTCGAGGACGTGGCCGAGCCGCAGGCCGGTCCCGGCGAGATCCGGATCCGGGTCTCGGCGGCCAGCATCAACCCGTACGACGGCAAGATCCTGGGCGGGGCGATGGCCGACGGGGCCGCACCGGACGAGCCGATCGGCTTCGGCGTCGACGCCTCGGGCGTGGTGGACCAGCTCGGGGACGGCGTCGAGGGCGTGCAGGTGGGCGACGACGTCTTCGGGCTCGGGGCCGGGACGCAGGCGGAGCACGCGGTGCTGACCGCCTGGGCCGCCAAGCCGTCGTCGGTGGACTGGGCGGTCGCCGGCGCGGCCGGGGTCGCGGCGGAGACCGCGATCCGGACCCTGGACCTGCTCGGGGTCGGCGCGGGCTCGACAGTGCTGGTCGACGGTGGCTCCGGCGGGGTCGGGGCGGCGGCGGTGCAGATCGCCATCGCCCGCGGGGCGACCGTGGTGGCCACGGCGGGCCCGGGCAACCAGGACTACCTGCGCGAGATCCGGGCGATCCCGGTGGTCTACGGCGAGGGCTGGGCCGAACGGGTCGCCGCGACCGGCGTCGGCCGGTTCGACGGCGTCTTCGACGCCGCCGGCAAGACCCCGATCACCGAGCTGGTCGCCCTGGTCGACGACCCGAGCCAGGTGGTGTCCATCTCGAACTTCGCCGCTCCCGAGGCGGGCGCGCGGGTGACCACCGGTGAGGAGGGCGACAAGGTCGCCGCGCTGACCGAGACCGCCCGGCTGCTGGAGAGCAGCCAGCTGGTGATCAAGGTGCAGACCTTCCCGCTGGACCGGGCGGCCGAGGGCTACCGGGCGATCCTGTCCGGGCACACCCGCGGCAAGATCGTGCTGCTCCCCTGAGGACGAGCAGGTGAATCCCGAGGTCACGACGACGCCCACGTCCGGCGCCGAGATCGGCATCATCGGCGGCTCCGGTTTCTACCGGTTCCTGGCCGATCCCGAGCTCGTCCCCGTCGCCACGCCGTTCGGCGAGCCGAGCGCACCGGTGGCCCTCGGCCGGCTGGCGGGGCGGCGGGTGGCGTTCCTGCCCCGGCACGGGACGGAGCACCAGTTCCCGCCGCACCGGGTGAACTACCGGGCCAACCTGTGGGCGCTCCGCGCGGTCGGGGTGCGTCAGGTGCTGGCGCCGTCGGCGGTGGGCTCCTTGCGACCGGAGCTGGGGCCGGGGACCGTGGTCGTGCCCGACCAGGTGGTCGACCGGACCTGGGGGCGCCCCCACACCGTGTACGACGACACCGGTCCGGTCGTGCACCTGTCCTTCGGGGACCCGTACTGCCCGCGCGGACGCCGGGCCGTGGTCGGCGCCCGCGACGACGTGGTCGACGGCGGCACCCTGGTGGTGATCAACGGACCGCGGTTCTCCAGCCGCGCCGAGTCGGTCTGGCACGCGGCCCAGGGCTGGTCGGTGGTGGGCATGACCGGTCAGCCGGAGGCGGCGATCGCCCGGGAGCTGGCGCTCTGCTTCACCTGCGTCACGCTGGTCACCGACCGCGATGCCGGTGTGCCCGGCGACTCGGCCGAGGGTGAACCGGTCACCCACGCCGCCGTGCTGGAGATGTTCGCGGCCAACATCGACCGGCTCAAGGACCTGCTGACCGAGGCCGTCGCCGCCCTGCCCGCGTACGAGAGCGACGCCGACGCCAGCTGTGGCTGCCGCCGGGTGCTGGACGGACTGACCCTGCCCTTCCCGCTGCCCTGAGCTACCAGCGGCCCACGGGCGGAGCGCCTGTGGGCTGCCCGGTTGGGGCGGACGCTGGGTGACCGGATGTGGCTTTCCGGTGGGTTCTGGTGGTTGGGGTGGCCGCCTGGGTGACCGGATGTGGCTTTCCGGTGGATTCCGGGGACGTGGTCCCGGCTCGGTACGCTGACTCCTCGTGCCCTCCGCTCTGCCCGACGGTCTCCCCGTGCCCGCCGACGGTGTGCTTCCGGCGGCCTCCGCGGCGGCGGTCGGCGGGCGTCCGCTGGGGCTCTACCTGCACGTGCCGTTCTGCCGGACCCGGTGCGGGTACTGCGACTTCAACACCTACACACCGGCCGAGCTGCTCCGCGGTTCCGGCGGCTCGGGGTCGACCGCCGGGCCCGAGCTCGGCGAGACGGGCGACGCCTACCTCGACGCCGCCCTGACCGAGATCGACCTGGCCGGACGGGTGCTGGGCGCCGCGGCACCCCCGGTCTCCACCGTCTTCGTGGGCGGGGGCACACCGACGCTGCTGGCCGCGGACGACCTGGTCCGGTTGCTCGGCCGGGTCGAGGCCACGTTCGGGCTGAGCGACGACGTCGAGGTCACCACCGAGGCCAACCCGGAGTCGGTCTCGCCGGCCTCGCTGGCCGTCCTGCGGGCCGGCGGGTTCACCCGCGTCTCCTTCGGCAT
>JBMDXL010000229.1:0-1676 GCA_048594465.1 Microlunatus sp.
CAAGGCCGCACAGAAGGACCGTGGTGGATCGGCATCGACTACTGCCGGTGCCGACTCGGCCGCAGACGACACGTACTCCGAGTCGGACGAGGACCCCTTCGGCTTCACCACCTCTGGCGGCTCGTCGTCTTCCACCACCCAGACGGCTCGTCGCCCATCCAGACAGTCCACCTCATCGCCGGACACGTCATCCGGTGACACCTACGAAGACCCGTTCGCGTGACCCCGACCGAGGAGAAGTCCACATGCTGCGTCCATTCCTGCTGATCGGTGTCGGCGGTTCCGGCGGGAAGACCCTGCGGGTCGTCAGGGACAACCTGTTGTGGCAGCTGCGAGAGGCCGGCTGGCCAGAGGAAGAAGGCTTCCCCAAGGCATGGCAATTCCTCCAGATCGACGTGGCCAGCGCGCCGGACGGTGACGACCCCGACCTGCCTCCCCAGCTCCCGCCGGGTGCCTTCTTCGGCATGGTCAACTCCGGACTCACCTACGGCGCGATGGACACGACCCTCACGCAGTCGCTTCCGCCCGAGCACCAGCTGGAGTCCCTCGGCGGATGGCGGCCGGACCCCAACAAGGTGCAGGTGGCCATCACCCGAGGGGCGGGGCAGTACCGGTCGCTCGGTCGCGTCGTGGCGCTCACCCGCCTCGACGACATCAAACGACGCGTCGACCGTGCAGTCGACGCGATCACGGACGCGGACGTTCCGCGGCAGCTGGGGCGCCTGACCACGATGCTGGGGCAGGGGCAGGAGCGTCCCACTGCGTCGGACCCGGTTGTCATCGTCGTCTCGTCCATCGCTGGCGGATCGGGCGCTGGGGCGGTGCTGGAGGTCTGCGACGTGGTGCGCGCAGCCGGCAAGGACTGGCTCGATGAGTCGGTCGGCATCCTGTATGCCCCTGATGTCTTCGACGAGATCCCGGAGGCGGCCCGGCGCGGCGTACGCCCGAACGCCTTGGCGACGCTCAGTGAGCTGGTCGCGGGCAGTTGGAGCTTCGCAGGCCGAGACGGTGGCATCACCGATGGCAGTGCACGGCTCTACCAGGCGCGAGGAATCTCGACGACCACCATCAGTCGCCTCGGGCCCCGCTACCCGATCCTGGTCGGCGCGCGGAACTCGGACGTCGCCTACGGGAGTCAGAACGAGATCTATCGCGGTATGGGCCGATCGATCTCGGAGTGGATGACGAAGACGCGGCTGCAGGACTCGATGTCGGCGTACTTCGCGGGTAACCGCCAGTCCACCGCCACCACCATGACCGACCGGCTCGGGCTCAAGCTCCAGCACCACGAGACTCCCTTTGCTGCGATGGGATTCGCCCGGATGACCTTGGGGCGCGACTTCTTCCGCCGCTACTCGTCGCAGTACCTGGCTCGCGCCGCCGCGGAGCGAGTCGTGTCCTTGCACCTGGAGCACCGGCCGGCTGATGACAACCGCACGGACGAACAGCTGGTGGAGGAGCTGGCGGATCAGGCGTGGCCGGGCTTCCTTGAAGGGAGCCGGCTCGACGAGCGCGGGCTGGAGAACAACCAGGTCATTGACGCCCTCCGTCCTGTGAACCGCAAGCCGCTTGCCCAGGCCTGGATGGAGGAGGTCAGCCAGCAGATCCAGGCCGGCGGCATCCCGGCGGACGGGCTGCCCGCCACCGTGTGGCAGGAGCGCATCGAAAAGGCGCTG
>JBMDXL010000023.1:0-7577 GCA_048594465.1 Microlunatus sp.
GCTGTACGCGTACGCCTCCCGGCCCGAGGCCGCGCACCGGCCGGCCTGGACCCGGTTCAACCGGCGGGCCCGCAAGGCCCCCGGGGCGGTCGGTATCTGGCACGAGACGTTCCAGGTCGCCGTGGCGGAGTCGATCTACGCCGGGATGCCGGTCAGCGGTCTGGCCAAGGCGACGGCGGCCGTCCCGGTGGGGCGGCGCGGGGAGCGGGCTCGGGAGCGCTACGCGGCCGGCGGCACCAACCGGGCGGCCTGACCTTCTGGAGCACCAGCACCGACAGCCGTCGAGAACGGCACAGAACGGGTGGGTGCCCGGCGCCCGGCTGCGAGGGTCAGACCGGTTCGGGCGCTCCGGTGAGCTGGAGACTGACGCGCCAGAGCCGTTCCCGGACGGCCGGGTCATACGCCTCCGCGACGTGCGCCCGAGCCTCGACCAGCTGGTCGTAGAACCGGCCGGTGACCCCGTCCAGGGCCGGGTCGGTGATCAGTCGGGTGGTGGCCTCCACTCCGGACGCGGTGGTGTGGACCGGCGGGATCCCCTTGCTCAGCACCATCTTGGTGGGCATGAAGGTGCCCGGGTGGAGGCTGTTGACCGTCACGTCGTCCAGCCGCTCGGCCAGGGTGAAGCCCCAGGTGATCATGGCCAGCTTGGACTGGTTGTACTCCAGCCACGGATCGTGATCACCGGCCAGGGTGAGGTCGTCGAACTGGATCGGTGCCTGACCGAGGGAGGCCACGTTCACGACCCGGCCGCCGTCGGCGGTGATCATCGGCAGCAGCCGGTGGGTGAGGTCGAAGGCCGCCAGGTAGTTCACCGCGAAGCAGAGGTCGTTGCCGTCCTCGGTCAGCCGCGCGGGTTGCCCGGTCTCGCTGGGACCGACGCCGGCGTTGTTGACCAGCACGTCGACGCGGTCCGTGACCCGGGCGATCTGCTCGGGCAGCGTGCGGACGGCCGCCAGACCGGACAGGTCGGCTTCGACGGTGGCAGGGTCGGCACCGCCGGCCGCGGCCACGTCGTCCCGGATCAGCTGCAGGGCGTCGGGGCGGCGTCCGTGCAGGATCAGTCGGTGCCCCTCGGCGGCCAGCGCCAGGGCGACCTCGCGTCCCAGGCCGTCGGTCGCGCCGGTCAGGACGATGGTCTTCGCAGCCATGATCCGACCGTAGTGCCGCCGGGGCGCCGGCGACAGCGCGCTGTCGGCGCCGGGTGGGACGCTGCGGCGATGACGCGCACCCAGTACTACACCGCGACCAGCATCGACGGGTTCATCGCCGACGCCGACAACTCTCTGGGGTGGCTGTTCACGCTGCGCCAGACCGAGGAGGCGAAGCAGGAGTATCCGGACTTCATCGCCGAGGTCGGAGCACTGGCCATGGGCTCCACCACGTACGAGTGGATCCTGGCCCACGAGAACCTGCTGGCGGAGCCGGAGCGCTGGCCGTACGCGCAACCGACCTGGGTGTTCAGCAGCCGGGAGCTGCCCGGGCTGCCGGGCGCCGACATCAGGTTCGTGTCCGGGGACGTGGCCCCGGTCCACGCGGCGATGGTGGCGACCGCGGAGGGGCGCAACGTGTGGGTCGTCGGGGGCGGCGACCTGGTCGGCCAGTTCGCCGACGCCGGGCTGCTCGACGACCTGATCCTCGGGGTCGGTTCGGTGTTCCTGGGCAGCGGGGCGCCGCTGCTGCCGCGGCGGATCACCCCGCCCCGGCTCCGGCTGGTCAGCGCGACGGCTCAGGGGGAGGACTTCGCCACCCTGCGCTACGAGCTGATCGGACCCGGCTGAGGTGCTCTCGTGGTCGGCGCGGGCAGGGCGGCCCTGGCGGTCAGCGCGGTGTGACGGTGTAGCCGGCCTCGTCGACGGCCCGCTCGATCTCCGCGTACGGGAGGTCGGTGTCGCTGACCACGGTGAGGGCACCGCTGCTCAGGTCGACCACGACGTCGGTGACCCCGGCCAGTCCGGTCACCTCCTCGGTGACCGCCTGGACGCAGTGCGCGCAGGTCATGCCGTGGACGACGTACTCGACGGTGGTGCTCATGGGTGTTCCTCCGAAGGATGGGATGGGGGTCAGGACCGGACCAGACGGGCGATGGCCTGCGAGGCCTCGTGCAGCTTGGCCTCGGCCTCCTCGCCGCCCTCGGCGGCGGCCCGCACGACGCAGTGCTGCAGGTGCTCGTCGAGCAGACCGAGGGCCACCGAGCGGAGGGCGCTGGTCATCGCCGAGACCTGGGTGAGGATGTCGATGCAGTACTTCTCCTCCTCGACCATCCGCTGCAGACCGCGGGCCTGACCCTCGATCCGACGGAGGCGCTTGAGGTAGTCCTCCTTCTGACCGATGTACCCGTGGGGGGCGTGCTCGCCCCCGGTGGGCGACGGGTCGAGATCGGTGGACGGCGGCAGGGTCTGGCTCATCGGGCTCCTTCGCGGGACGGGCGACGACGCCCGATCTGATACCCCCCTAGAGTATGCGTCGTCCGGCGTTTGCCCAAGTCCGAGCGGGAAACGGCCGACGAACGGCAGGTGACCACGACATGCCCCGAGCGTCGCGCCAGGCTGTGCACAACTGCTGTGGATCCCACGAAGGCAACCGCTTTGTCAAGGCGGACGGGAGTGTCGTGAGAGCGCCACCACCGACGGAAAAGAATTCTCCGTCCACGGGCAGTGGTCAGAGAAAGCCCTGGTCAGAGCCTCTTTCGAGGGTGGTTCAGAGGGTTGTCCCCAGGCTTGTGCCCAGGGAGTGCACAACCCCACCGCGTGTCCTCCACATCAGGTCGCGGGTTATCCACACGGGCTGTGGATAACTTGTTCACCTCGGCTGGCGGTGCCGCCCGTCCGGGCGTACGTTGGCCCACGCTGCCCGGCCCGGAGGCGCCTGTCGAGTCCTCGGCCGACGACTGTCACCGGCGGCTCCTACCGTACGAACATGCATGCTCTTGGCCCCGCTCGTGGGCCGGCCGAAGGAGGACGTGGAGTGAGTCTGGCCGAGGCGATCCCGCAGTACGGAGAGGACTCGACCAGGGGGCTCGACCGCACGCCGCCGCAGGACATGGCCGCCGAGCAGTGCGTCCTGGGCGCCATGATGCTGTCCAAGGACGCGATCGCCGACGTGATCGAGGCGCTCCGCGGCAGCGACTTCTACCGACCTGCGCACGAGCAGATCTACGACGCGATCATCGACCTGTACGGCCGGGGTGAGCCCGCCGACGCGGTCACCGTCTCCGCCGAGCTCGGCAAGCGGGGCGAGCTGCTCCGGATCGGCGGCGCGCCCTACCTCCACGACCTGCTGTCCAGCGTGCCGCTGGCCGCGAACGCCGGCTTCTACGCCGACATCGTCCGGGAGAAGGGGATCCTGCGCCGGCTGGCCGACGCGTCGGTCCGGATCGCCCAGATGTCGTACGCCGCCGAGGGTGAGGTCAACGACATCGTCGACCGGGCCCAGGCCGAGGTCTACTCCGTCACCGACCGGCGCGCCTCGGAGGACTACAAGCCGCTGTCGGAGCTGATGCAGCCGACCCTGGACGAGATGGAGGCCATCTCCTCCCGGGACGGCAGCTTCGGGGGCGTCCCCACCGGTTTCGCCGAGTTCGACGAGCTGACCAACGGTCTGCACCCGGGTCAGATGATCATCGTGGCCGCCCGCCCGGGCATGGGGAAGTCGACCCTGGCGCTGGACCTGGCCCGGTCGGCGTCGATCAAGAACGGGCTGACCTCGGTCATCTTCTCCCTCGAGATGAGCCAGATCGAGATCACCATGCGGCTGCTCTCGGCCGAGGCCTCGATCCCGCTGGGGCACATCCGCGGCGGTCGGATGAGCGACGACGACTGGAGCCGGGTGGCCTCCAAGATGGGCCAGGTCTCGGAGGCTCCGCTCTACATCGACGACTCCCCGAACCTGACCATGATGGAGATCCGGGCCAAGGCCCGGCGGCTGAAGCAGAAGCACGACCTCAAGCTGGTGGTGATCGACTACATCCAGCTGATGACCTCGGGCAAGCGGGTCGAGTCCCGGCAGCTGGAGGTCAGTGAGTTCAGCCGGCAGATCAAGCTGCTGGCCAAGGAGCTCGAGGTCCCGGTGGTGGCCCTGTCCCAGCTCAACCGTGGTCCCGAGCAGCGCACCGACAAGCGGCCGATGCTGTCCGACCTGCGCGAGTCCGGGTCGCTGGAGCAGGACGCCGACATGGTGGTGCTGCTCAACCGGCCGGACATCAACGACAAGGAGTCCGACCGGGCGGGCGAGGCCGACATGGACGTGGCCAAGCACCGCAACGGCCCGACCAAGATGATCACCGTGGCGTTCCAGGGGCACTACAGCCGGTTCGCCGACATGATGCTCTGAGGCCCGGATCCGGGTCTCCGGTCGGTTCAGTCGGTCGGTCGCGACGGCCCGGTGAGGGCGGGCACCACCAGCGAGCTGGTCGGCAGCTCGCGCAGCACGCTCGCCATCACCTCGGCGCGGGTGTGCGTCTCGTCGGTGTCGCGGTCCACGAGATGGAAGAGGTCGAGCGTCAGACCGGCCGTGGCCCGTACCGCCAGCGTGGCCGGGCTCTGGCCCATCCGTTCGGCGATGACCGCCTCGAGATCCTCCCGCAGCGTGCGGACCCGGTCCCACAGCCTCGCCCGGGCGACCGGCGCCGTGTCGACCAGGCGACGCATCTCCACCAGCCGGGGACCCGCCCCGTCGAACGCGGCCGCGGCCGACAGCAGGGCCGCGGCGAGCGACTCTGCCAGGGGTTCGTCGCGTGGGCGGTCACGCAGGTGGGGAGCGAGGTCGATCGCCTCCACCAGAGGGTCGAGCAGCAGCTGGTCCTTGGTGGGGAAGTAGCGGTAGAGGGTCGTGGTGCCGACCTCCGCCGCCTCGGCGATCTGCTCCATGGTCGTCTCGTCGAACCCGTCGCGGAGGAAGAGCTCCCGGGCGACCTCGGTCATCCGCTGCCGCGTCCGGATCGCCTTGAGCTCGCGCAGTCCCATGACCTCAGAGTAGTGCTCACTTCCGATCGGATGTCACTACCACTATTGACCCTGGTTGCGGCCTGGCGATAAAGTGGTAGTCACTACCGATTCGCGCGTCGTGCGGATCAGGAGCCCCGACACGAAGAGGTGGCCACCGCCGTGACCCTGCTGTCGCTCTCGTCCTACAGCCTGCGCGAGCAGCTCGGCCCGATCTCGCTCGCGTTCACCGACGCGAACGGCGACGAGCAGACGTACGCCCAGGACTTCCCGAAGCTGCTCGACATCGCCGAGTTCCCGGCCCGGGCCGCCCGCACGTACCCGGTCGGCGGCGTCGAGGCGGTCGCGTTCCAGTTCGGCGGGCTCGACGACGACCGGCTGGACGCGTTCGCCGCGGGTGCCCGCGCTGCCGATCTCGCCCTGGTGAACGTGGCCGTGGACGTCGGCGACCTGGCCCAGACCGATCCCGGTCGGCGGGCGGCCGACGTCACCGAGCTGACGCGGTGGATCGCCCGCTGCGCCGACCTCGGGTTCCGCTACGTCCGGGTCAACGCCGGCTCCCCGTTCGCCCCGCAGCAGGGCGACGTCCCTCCGGCTCACCTCGTCGACGCCCTGACCGAGCTGGGCCGGTTCGCGGCCGGGCGCGGCATCCGGCTGCTGGTCGAGAACCACGGTGGGCCCTCCAGCGACCCGGTCTGGATGAACGCCCTGCTCGACGGGGTCGGACCCGACGGCCCCGGGCTGCTCCTCGATCTCGGCAACTTCGACGCGCTGCTGGGGCCGTTGATGGCTGCGTTGTTCGCCGAGACCGGCACGGCGCCGGCCGACCCGTTCGACGGGGTGGACCTGACCTCCCTGTACGACGGCATCGACGCCCTGGCCGCCCGGGCCGAGCTGGTGCACGTCAAGGCCCACCACGTCGGCGCGGACGGGACCGTGGGTCCGATCGACCTGCCGCGGGCGCTCGGCATACTGAACCGGCACGGCTACCGCGGCCCGCTGACGATCGAGTACGAAGGCACCGGCGGCGACCCGTGGACCCACACGGGCCACGTCATCGACCTGACCGCGGCCAGCACCACCGCCGCCTGACCACCCAGCACCCGACCCGAACCAGAACGGACGACCTGACATGGACCAGCACGAGACGTACGACGTCGTGATCGTGGGGTCCGGCCCCGCCGGAGCCACCTACGCCCGCACCATCGGCGAGGCCGCCCCCCACGCCCGCGTGCTGATGGTCGAGGTCGGTCCGGTCGTCCCCGGCTCACGGGGTGACCACACCCAGAACCTGACCGACGAGGAGCGCGCGGCGGCGCAGCTGCTGACCCAGGGACCGGACGCGGGGGTCGTGCGCGCCCAGGCCCTGTCCGACATCGCGCCGGGCATCGACCCGAGTCTGGAGTTCCGCCAGACCATCCTGCCGGGGCTCTTCTTCGTCAACCCGCGGCCCGAGCTCGCCCCCGGCGAGGTCGGTCTGCCCGCGGCCAGCATGGCCAGCGGTGTCGGCGGGATGGGTATCCACTGGGGGACCTCCAGCCCGCGCCCGAGGGAGTCCGAGCGCATCCCGTTCATCGCGTCCGACGACCTGGACACCGCGCTCGACCGGGCCGAGGAGCTGCTGGGCACCACCACGCACCCGGTCCCGGGGCGGGGGCTGCCCGAGGCGCTGCGCGAGGCGGTGGCCGGCGTCCTCGACGGCCCGGGCCTCGGCCCCACCGGCTTCATGCCCACCTCGACCCGCTGGGAGAACGGCTCGCTGCGGTTCGCCGGGACCGGCGCGATCCTCGGGGAGCTCGAGCGCGACGTCCCGGGCTTCGAGCTCCGGCCCGAGACGCTCGCCGAGCGGGTCCTCGTCGAGGACGGCGTCGCGGTCGGGGCCCGCCTCCGCGATCGCCGGTCGGACACCACGTACGAGGTCCGGGCCGCGCACGTCATCGTCTGCGCCGACGGCTTGCGGACACCGCAGGTGCTCTTCGCGTCCGGCATCCGCCCGCCGGCTCTCGGTCACTACCTGAACGAGCACTTCCAGATGGCCAACTTCCTGACGCTGTCCGACGAGTTCGACCCTCGGCAGTTCGACCGTGACCCGGAGAACGTGATGAGTCTGATCACCCCGTTCTCCGACGCCCGACCGCTGCAGATGGGGGTCATCCCGCTGGCCAACTCCGCCTTCAAGATGTCGATGGGTGGGGGCCCGGGCACCGAGGACCTGTCGGCGTCGCGGCTGGCCGTCACCGCCTGCTACGCCGCCAAGGACATCCAGTACTCCGACGCCGTCGAGTTCAGCGAGACCGAGGTCGACTTCTACGGGATGCCCAAGATGCACATCCGCTACTCCCGCACCGACGCCGACCTCGCCGTCATCGAGCAGATGCGCCAGGTGTCGGTGGCCGTCGCGGACCGTCTGGGCACCGCCGCCGAGGGGCCGGAGCTGGCCGCCGGCGGCTCGTCGCTGCACTACCAGGGCACCACCCGGATGGGCACCGTCGACGACGGCACCTCGGTCTGCAACCCCGACCTGGAGGTCTGGGGCGTCGCGAACCTGTACGTCGGCGGCAACGGCGTGATCCCCACCGCCACCGCCTCGAACCCGACCCTGACCACCGTGGCCCTGGCCTGGCGGGCCGCGACCAA
>JBMDXL010000230.1:0-4336 GCA_048594465.1 Microlunatus sp.
CGACGCGGTCGGCGACCGCTGACCGACACCCGTCGCTCGACACCCGTCCGTGGACGGGTCGGCTGAGCGCGGAAGCCAGGACCACCTGAGAGGGCCGCCCCACCGGGGCGGTCCTCTCGGCGTTCCGGGCCGCGCGGCGTAGGCTCCTGCGTCATGCCGAGACGACTCGACTACTCCCGCTACCTCGACCACCTGGCCGCCGACAGCGCCCGGTTCGCCGAGGTGCTGAGCCGGACCCCGTACGCGACCGCCGTGCCGACCTGTCCCGGGTGGGACACCGGGGACCTGCTCTTCCACCTGACCGAGGTGCAGGCGTTCTGGGCCCGCATCGTCGGTCGGCGCCTCACTGCGGCCGACGAGGTCGAGGAGCTGGAGACCGTACGACCGGAGGACGATGCCGCGCTGCCGGCGTTGTTCGCCGAGTGGACCGGTTCCCTGCAGCAGGCGCTCCGTGACACCCCGCCGGAGGTCACGGTGTGGACCTGGGCGCGCGAGCAGACCGCCGGGTTCTGTGGCCGTCGGCAGGCGCACGAGGCGCTGATCCACCGCCTGGACGCCGAGGTGGCCGCCGGTGAGCGGACCGCCATCGACCCGGCGCTGGCCGCCGACGGGGTCGACGAGGTGCTCGGCGTGATGTACGGCGAGCCACCCGCCTGGGGCACCTTCACCGCCGACCACGAGCACGTGGTCCGGTTCGCCGCCACCGACACCGGGGACACCTGGTCGGTGACGATCGGGCGGTTCGTCGGTCCCGAGCCGGGGGACGGCGCCGAGCACGCGTCGGACTGCCTGGACTGGGTCAGCGACGACGTCGCCCCGACCGCGTCGGTGAGCGGGACCGCCGCCGATCTGGACTGCTGGCTGTGGCGGCGCCCACCGGTGGCCGACGTCACGGTGTCCGGTAGCGACGCCACCCTGGACCGGTTGGCCGCCGTGATGGCCGACGGCGTCAGCTGACCCGAGGACCGACCTCGCCGGGTGCGCCGCCCGCCGAGATGGGGGCGTCGACCGGCGATCAGGCTGGCCGTTCCGCCGCCGGCTCGTCGCCGACGGGGTGGTTCGCGTCCTGGCCCTCGCTCAGCTCCTCGACCGCCTCCGCCTGTGCCGTCTTGCCCTCGGCGATCAGCGCGTCGTCGTCGGTGACGATGCCGACCAGCTCGGTCACCTGACCGGTGACCTGGCCGACCCCGGCCGGGTACTCCTCGGTGTCGGAGTGCCCGTCGGGCAGCGCGAGCGGCTCCGTGCCGGGATGGCGGACGTGCTGCACCGACAGCTGCGCCACCACGTCGGCGTGCGCGTGCATGATCGAGTGCGCCGCCCCGGGGATGACCGAGACCCGGCTGTTGGGCAACAGCTCGTTCACCTGGTCGATCCACTCCCGCGGACACAGGTCGTCCTCGGACCCGCTGATCACCAGCGTGTTGGCGGTGACCCGGGGGAGCACGTCCTCGATCGGGTACTGCAGCATCTCCGGCAGCACCCGGGAGAACCAGCGCACCCCGCACAACGCGTACGCCTGCAGGGCCAGCACCGCCACCCGCGGCGGCTCCTTCTTGGCCGCCTGGAGGAACCGGCGGGCGGCCAGCCCGAGCTGCCGCTCCGCCGGGTAGAGGACGGGACCGAGCAGGATCACGGTGGACAGCGCCTGCCGACCGCGGAACCCGGCGGGGTAGCGCGACGCCAGCTCGGCCACCACCTGGGTGCCCATCGAGTGGCCCACCACGATGGGGTCGTCCAGCTCCAGCTCGTCGATCACGGTGCCGACCAGGTCGGCGTACTCGCCGATGGTCATCCGCCGGCTCTTCGGGTGGGGTACGCCGCCGAACCCGGGCAGGTCGAGGGCGTGCACCGGTCCGTAGTCGTTGAGCAGCCCGGCGAGGCGCTCGAAGTAGTTGGATGAGACCCCGATCCCGGGCACGAGCACGAAGGCCCGTTCGCCGGTGCGGCCGACCGTGCTGACCCGGGCGTAGGTGGACTTCCAGGCGACCCGGCGGACCGTGACGTCGGTGGCGCTGCCCCGCCCGCCCCCGACGTCGCCGTGACCGATCGACAGGAGTCGTCGGGTGACACTTCTCCGCACTGGACCTCCGCGGTTCGGATGCTGAGGTCCCCACCGTAGTGCCGCCGGTACGTGACACAGTGACGGTCGTGCCGTCCCCGCCTGCCTCGTCGTCGCCCACCGGTGGACGGCTGGAGCGGATCCCCGCGGTCTGGCTGGTGGTCGGGGGCATCTTCTCGGTCCAGTTCGGGGCGGCGATCGCCAAGGACCTCTTCGGCCTGGTGCCGCCGACCGCGATGGTGTGGCTGCGACTGGCGACCTCGGCGCTGATCCTGCTGGCCGTCGTCCGGCCGTCCTTCCGGGGGCGCAGCCGGCGTGACTGGATCGTGGCCCTGGCCTTCGGTGTCTCCCTGATGACCATGAACTGGGCCATCTACCAGTCGTTCGCCGAGATCCCCCTGGGAGTGGCGGTGACCATCGAGTTCCTCGGCCCGCTGGCGGTGGCTGTGGTCGGGTCCCGACGGCCGCGCGACCTGATCTGGGTGGCGCTCGCCGGTCTCGGGGTGGCGCTGCTGGGCTTCAGCCCGGCGGGGCTGACCCTGCGCGGCACCCTCTTCGCGTTGCTGGCCGCCGCGGCCTGGGCGGCCTACATCCTGCTGAGCAAGCAGACCGGCGCCCGCTGGCCCGGGTTGAGCGGACTGGCCGTCGCCAGCCTGGTCGGCTTCGTGGTCCTGGCCACGCCGGCGGTGCTGGAGGCCGGGTCGGTCCTGCTGCGTCCCGAGGTGCTGCTGCTCGGGGTGGCCATCGGGCTGCTGTCCTCGGTCATCCCGTACAGCCTCGAGCTGACCGCGCTCCGCCGGATCAGCCCTCGGGTCTTCGGCATCTTGATGAGTCTGGAACCGGCGGCCGCCGCCCTGGCCGCGCTGATCGTGCTGCGCGAGCTGTTGACCCTCACCCAGTGGCTGGCCCTGGTGTGCGTGGTCGCCGCTTCCGTCGGCGCCACCCGCACCTCACCGCCGCCCCTGGACGAGCCGCTCCCGGACTGACCCCTCCTCGTCAACCCGCCGACGCACTCCTCCGTACGCTCACGCGGCCGTTGCATCGGTTGCGTGGACTGCCGGAGGAGTGCGTCAGCGGCTCGGAAGGGTCAGTGGCCGAAGGCGTCGGAGTCGGCGACATCGGACTCACCCTGGTCGAGGGCGGAGATGGCAGCCACCTCGTCGGCGGTCAGCTCGAAGTCGAACAGCGCGATGTTCTCCGCGATCCGACCGGGGTCGGCCGACTTGGGGATGGCCACCAGCCCGAGCTGGAGGTGCCAGCGCAGCACGACCTGGGTGGCCGACTTCCCGTACTTCTGGCCGAGACCGACCAGCAGCGGGTCGGACCGGAGGTCGTCACCGGAGCCGCCGATGGGGCTCCAGGACTCGGTGACGATGCCGTGCTCGGTGTCGAACGCGCGGCTGGTGTCCCGGGTGGCGTACGGGCTGAGCTGGATCTGGTTGACGTCCGGGGTCACCCCGGTCTCCTCGATCACCCGGCGCAGGTGGGTCGGCTTGAAGTTGGAGACGCCGATCGCCTTGATGGCGCCCTCGTCCAGCAGGGCGGCGAGACCGCGGACCGCGTCCGGGAAGGTGCCCTGGTCCGGGTTGGGCCAGTGGATCATCAGCATGTCCAGGTAGTCCACGCCGAGCCGCTGCAGACTCGCCTCGTACGCCCGCCGGACGCCGTCGACGCTGTGCCACTCCCGGTTCAGCTTGGTGGTGATGAAGATGTCGCCCCGGTCGATGCCGCTGTCGCGGATGCCCTGGCCGACACCGTCCTCGTTGCGGTAGTTCTCGGCGGTGTCGACGAGCCGGTAGCCGGCCTCGATGGCGGTGCGGACCGCGGCGGCGGCATCGGCTCCGCGTAGCGGCCAGGTGCCGAGGCCGAGGGTGGGAAGGCTGGCGCCGTGCAGCAGGGTCAACGTGGGGGCGAGTGCAGTGGTCACTCGTTCGACCCTAGTAGCCCCGAGTTGTCCGCCGCCATGGCGCCCAGGGCCACCACCGAGGCTGACAAGTCGGAGGAAAGGGGGCGGGGTCAGCCGGGGAGGGCGTAGCCGACCAGGTCGTCGCCCACCACCAGGCCGTCCAGCACCAACGAGGTCAGCGCCCGCTCGCGCTGGACCGGGTCGGGCCAGACCGCGTCCAGCTCGTCCCGGGGGACGCGCTGGTCACTGGACCGGAGCACAGCCAGCAGGGCTCCGCGGCACTGACGGTCGGTGCCCTCGTACGCCTGTCGGCGTCGCGGCGCCTCGGCCGCGGGCCGACCGGCCCGCCGCCAGGCACACAGGTCCTCCAC
>JBMDXL010000231.1:0-8778 GCA_048594465.1 Microlunatus sp.
CGCGTGTCGGGCGACACCTTGGCCAGCCCCCGCAGGGAGCGGGACGCCGTGGCGGCCGACACCCCGGCGCGCTCGGCGACGTCCTGCAGACTCACCCGGACGGTCACCTGGGTCGTCGGGGTCCGGTCGCTCACAGTGCCCAAGGGTAACCGCCGTCTCCGGAGAAGGCTCCTCCATCCGTGCCGCACGGAGATCAGGGGGAAAGCCCTTTCACCGACGTGAGGAGCTGCCCGATTGTTGAGAAGTCAATGACAGCGCCGATCTGAGAGTTCCTGAGAGAAGGTGTTGCCAACGTGCACGACCGGTGCCAGACTCGCGCTGCAAAGTTTTCCTTTCTCTGATACTCAAGCCAATGTCGTTGCACCCGTCCGTCCCCCGACGGCCCCGGTCCGGCGACGACGCACAGTGAGGTGGCGCGGCGTGACGGCGAATGTGATCGTGACCGTGGAGCGGGAGTTCGACAGCCCGCGTGAGCAGGTGTTCCGGGCGTGGACCGACCCCGCGGAGCTGGCGCAGTGGCGCGGCTCTCCCGGGTGGCACGTGGAGCAGGAGACCCTGGCGGGTGACCTGCAGCTCGGCGGGAAGCACACCCACGTCAAGGTGCGTGACGCCGACCCCACCACCCGGGTGACCACCGACGGCGTCTACACCGAGTACTTCGAGCCGGACGTGTTCGTCTCCCGGGAACGGATCACGGGCGACCCGGGCATCGACCCGGACGTCCCGCTGGAGCTGCGGGTGGAGTTCACCAAGATGGGTCGCAACAACACCCTGGTCCGGATCATCCAGGGACCCTACGAGCCCGACGTGGCCGGCTGGCACGGCGAGGGCTGGGAGAAGGAGCTGGTCCGTCTCGCTGACCACCTCGGCCAGGCGCGGAGCGGAGGGGCGACGCGATGAGCACCGCCGATCTGCAGCACACCAGCGTCGTCCGCACCAAGCCGTTGATGACGATGCCGTCGATCCTGATCATGAACCTCGGGTTCTTCGGCATCCAGTACAGCTTCGGCATGCAGCAGACAGCTGTGAACCCGGTGTACGAGTTCCTCGGCGCCGATCCGCACGACCTGCCGATCCTGAACCTGGCCGGCCCGATCACCGGGCTGCTCATCCAGCCGTTGATCGGCGCGTTGTCGGACCGGACCTGGAGTCCCCGGTGGGGACGGCGGAAGCCGTTCTTCCTGATCGGCGCGATCGGCTGTGCCCTGTGCCTGTTCCTGTTCCCGTTCGTCACCGCGGTCTGGATGGCGGTGATCCTGCTCTGGCTGCTGGACGCCAGCAACAACACCGCGATGGAGCCCTACCGCGCGTTCATCGCCGACAAGCTCCCGCCGTCCCAGCTCGGCAAGGGCTTCCTGGCCCAGTCGTTCTTCACCGGGCTGGGCATCACGCTGGCCAACCTGTCGCTGTTCGTCTTCCAGAAGATCATCTCCGGAGCCACCGAGGCCGGGATCCCGTACTGGGTGGTCGGTTCCTTCATGCTGGGCGCAGTCTGCTCGATCGGTTCGGTGCTCATCTCGGTGCTGCGCACTCCCGAGATCCCGCCGAGCGACGAGGAGCTCAAGGCGCTCCGGGCGAAGAAGGGCGGTCTCGGCCCTGCGGTGAAGGAGATCGGCGAGGCGATCAAGGACATGCCGCCGCAGCTGCGCAAGCTGGCGCTGGTGTACTTCTTCCAGTGGTACGGCATGGTCTGCTACTGGCAGTTCATCGCCTTGTCCATCGCCCAGGAGTTCTTCCCGCAGACGCAGACGGGCAAGGAGGAGGCGGTAGCCTGGACCGGTCTGGTCAACGGCTGGTACAACATCATCACCTTCAGCGTGGCCTTCGCCCTGGTGGCCTTCGCCAAGAAGCGGGGCGCCAAGCTGGTGCACTGCGTCTGCCTGCTGCTCGCGGCCTTCGGTCTGCTGCTGGTGCCGGCGATGCCCAACCAGTACCTGATCTTCCTCCCGATGATCGGGCTCGGCGTCGCCTGGGCCTCGATCATGGGAGTGCCCTACATCATGGCGGTCCGCATGATCCCCTCCACCCGGTTCGGGGTCTACATGGGCATCATCAACATGATGATCGTGGTGCCGATGCTGATCCAGTCGGTGACGTTCGGCGCGATCTTCGAGAACCTCCTCGGCGACAACCCGAGCAACGCGATCCGGTTCGCCGGTGTGTTCCTGGCCATCGCCGCGGTGCTGATGCTGTGGATCAAGGAACCGCGCAGCGTCCGTGACGTGGATGACGTGGCCCACATGCCGATGGCCGGGCACTGAGAGGACGGGGCACCATGACCATGAAGGACTACCGCACCATCGTCGTCGGCACCGACGGCTCCTCGCTCGGCGGCCCGACCGTCGGCCGGGCGGCCTGGCTGGCCAAGCACGACGACGCCGACCTGGTGATCGTCTGCGCCTACTCCCAGCTGTCCCGGCGGGACGAGGCCAAGAACGTGGCCACCCTGGGCGGGGACAGCCGGATCGGGCAGGTGCTCGGTCGCGACGCAGCCGGGCTGGCCCTGTCGGAGGCCATGGCGGTGGCCAGCGCCGAGGGCGCCACGGTCACCGCCGCCCTGCTGATCGACGGAGACCCGGCCAAGGCCCTGGTCAGCACCGCCGCCGACCAGCACGCGGACCTGATCGTGCTGGGTTCCCTGCACGACCGCACCCTGGCCGACCGGCTGCTCGGATCCACGTCGGAGGACGTGCTCAAGCGGGCCGACTGCGACGTCCTGATCGTCCGGCCCGAGGTCGACACCGGCGAGCTGCCGGTGCCGGAGGACGCACCCTCCGGTCGTTGAGAGTCCACCGTCGCGAGCGGACTGCCGGGTCTGCTCCGACGGCCGGGACCGTGGTGCCCCCGCCCCCACCGGGCGGGGGCACTGCGTCGTCCCGGGCCCGTACGGTCAGGGACGGGTCAGCTGGAGCGTGTGTTCGAGGCGCGTCGACGGCTCCGTGGCCGTGTTCTCGTAGCTGATCGTCGGGACGTCGAACCCGTTGAACGTGCTCGCGTACGCGGTCGTGTAGGCGCCGGCGGTGTGCAGCGTCACCCGGTCCCCGATCCGCAGGTCGCTGGCCAGCATCGCCTCGTCACGCAGGGTGTCCTGGCTGTCGCAGCTGGGTCCGGTGACCACCGCGGCCGACCGCGGGCCGTCCCGCTCGTCGGTCATCGGCAGCACCAGCCGACGGCCGGTCTCCAGCGCCTCCATCCCGCCGTTGAACGCGCCCACGTCGAGATGCACCCATCTCCTGCCCTGCCGCTGCGCCACCCCGATCACCGTGGTCCGCAGCCGACCCGCTTCGGCGACCAGCCCCCGACCCGGTTCGGCCAGCACCTCGACCTCGTACGGCAGCCGGGCGAGCGCGGCGGTGATGATCAGGCCGTAGTCCTCGATCGGCGGCACGGGTTCGCCGTAGTCCGCGGGGAAGCCGCCGCCCAGGTCGAGTCCGGTCAGCCGGACCCCGTGGGCCGCGAGCCGTTCCATGATCATCGCCACGGTCGCGAGCGGGGCGGTCCAGGCCTGCGGGTCGGTCATCTGGGAGCCGACGTGGAAGGTGAGTCCCCACGGCTGCAGACCGGCGGCGGCCGCGGCCAGCAGCAGGCGTACGGCCTCGTCGGCGTCGACGCCGAACTTGCCCTCGCTGGGCACGTCGCTGGCCTCCGGGGCGACCGCCAGTCTGATCATGACCGCCGCCCCGGGGGCGTAGCGGGCGAGCTTGGCCAGCTCGGCGTCGCTGTCCGCAGCGAACCGGCGGACCCCGGCGGCGTACGCGCCACGGACGTGCCACCACGGCTTCACCGGGTTGCTGAAGATCACCTCCGCGGGCGCGACGCCGAGATCGATCAGGGTGGCCAGCTCGGGCAGCGAGGCGATCTCGAACCGACAGCCGAGCGCGTCGAGGTGCCGCAGCAACGGGGGATCGGGCTGGCACTTCATGGCGAAGTGGACGGTGACGTCGGGCAGCGCCGCGCGGAAGCGGTGCAGGTGCGCGGTGACCGAGGCCAGGTCCATGATCAGCTCGGGGCCGGGTGGCGGCACGTCGGACCCGCCGTCACCGGCGGACAGCCTGTCGCCCGGCGTCGGTCCGGCCAGCACGGCGGCGGTGTCCACCATCAGGGCCTCGATGCCTCCTGCCTCGCTGCCTCCTGCCTCGATGCCTCCAGTCGCGACCCCGCCCGTCTCGACCCCGCCTGCCTCGACCACCGCTGTCTCGGTGACCTCTGCCTCGACGGCGGCGGTCGTGGTGACGGACCCGTGTCGGAAGCGGCGCAGGAAGCGGCGGACCAGCACCTCGTAGCTGGTGATGGCCAGCCCGTAGAAGACGACGTCGGCGGCCACCTTGCCGATCAGCACCCCGACGATCACGTTGCCGGTGGCCCAGGAGGCCAGGTACATGGCGGCCGGGCGGACCACCACGGTGTCCAGAACCTCGGCCGGTCCGAACTCGACCACGGCGGCGGCCACGATCACCGCGATCCGTCGCCGCGGCGGTCCTTGGATGTCCTCCCGCACGTAGCGCACGAGCAGGAACCCGGCATAGAAGCCGATCCCCTCACCCAGCGCCGAGGCGTACGCGGCCAGCGCCAGCCGGTCCGGACTCGCCGACGTGACCGCCAGCGCGGCCAGCAGCGCGGTGGTCAGCCCCGTCAGCTCGGCGACCAGATACCGCCCGATCCACTCCCGGACCCGTCCCGACCGCTGTGCCATGCGTGCTCCCACTGCCGTGCGCCTGCTGACAGGAGCCTCGGCACCGGTGGGCTGATACGCCGGCCCGGCGTCGTCCCGGGTGGGTCGACGGCGGCCCGGTTCAGCCGCGGGCCAGCACCGCGTCCCGGTCGGTGGCGATCAGGCCGTGCGCCTCCGCGACGGCGGCGTTGACCAGGTCCCCGCCGACGGTGGACAGCCCGAGCGCCAGGGCCGGGTCGGCCGCCGCAGCGCCGATCACGCCCCGGTCCGCCACCCGGACCAGGTAGGGCAGGGTCGCGTTGGTCAGCGCGAAGGTGGAGGTGCGGGCCACGGCGCCGGGGATGTTGGCCACGCAGTAGTGGACGACACCCTCCTCCACGTACGTCGGGTCGGAGTGGGTGGTCGGCCGGCTGGTCTCGAAGCAACCGCCCTGGTCGATGGCGATGTCGACGACCACGCTGCCGGGGCGCATGGTGGCGATCATCTCCCGGCTGACCAGCTTGGGGGCCTTGGCGCCGGGCACCAGCACGGCGCCGATGACCACGTCGGACTCGGCCACCGAGGCCGCGGTCACGGCCCGGTTGGGGATGACCAGGTCCAGTCGGCCGCCGAACACGTCGGACAGATACGCCAGCCGGGCCGGGTTCGTGTCGAGAACCCGGACGATGGCCCGCATCCCGATGGCGATCTTGGCCGCCTCGGTGCCGGAGACCCCGCCGCCGATGATGGTCACCCGGGCGGCCGGGGTGCCAGGGACCCCGCCCAGCAGGATGCCGGCGCCGCCGGCGGGCGACTCGAGGGCGTGGGCGGCGGCCTGGACGGCCATCCGACCGGCCACCTCGCTCATCGGGGTCAGCAGCGGTAGCCGGCGGTCGGGGGTCTGCACGGTCTCGTACGCGATCGAGTCGATCCGCCGGTCGAGCAGGAACTCGGTCAGCTCCTTGTCCGCCGCGAGGTGCAGGTAGGTGAAGAGCTGCTGGCCCTCGCGGAAGCGGTGGTACTCCGCCGGGATGGGTTCCTTGACCTTGACGATCAGGTCGGCTTCGGCGAACACGTCGTCCGCGCTGTCCACGACGGTCGCGCCGGCGGCGGCATACTCCTCGTCGGTGAACCGGGACCCGGCTCCGGCCCCGGCCTGGACCAGCACCCGGTGCCCGTGGTGCACCAGCTCGGCGGCCCCGTCCGGCACCACCGACACCCTGTTCTCGTTGTCCTTGATCTCGCGGGGGACTCCGACGACGAGTGGCATGGCGGCTCCTTCGGTCGAGGCGAGGCTGGTGCTCGAGGCGTGATCTGGCTCGATCATGCTCCCCCCGGCGCTCCTGGGCGACGGCGGGCCCGGCGACCCGGTCGGGCGGTGACGACCACGTTGGCCGCGACGATGATCGCGATCCCCAGCCACTCGTGGAGCGACAGCCGCTGGCCGAGGACGAGCAGCCCGGCGGCGGCGGCGAACACCGGCTGGACGCTGGAGAGGATGCCGAAGAACTGGGCCGGGAGATGACGCAGAGAGGTCAGGTCGGCGGCGTACGGGACGGCGGAGGACAGCAGCCCGGCGACGACCGCCAGGGCCAGCGGCCAGCCCCAGAGCCGACCGTCCAGGGCCAGCCAGACGAGCACCGGCAGGTACGCGGTGGCCGACACGAGACTGGCCACCGCCGGCGCCTGCAGTCCGGGCAGCCGGCGCCCGGCCACCTGGTTGACCAGGATGTAGGCGGCCCAGGCGGCCGCGGCCACCAGACCGAGACCGATCCCGATCAGGTCGCTGGTCGGACCCGGCAGCACCAGGACGTAGACCCCGAGGGCGGCGAGGGCGGCCAGCAGCGCCTCGCGCAGACCGCGCGCGGCGAGCAGGGCGATGGTCAACGGCCCCAGGAACTCCAGGGTGACGGCCAGTCCCAGCCCGATCCGGTCGATCGCGGCGTAGAGGCAGAGGTTCATGGTGGCGAACACCGCCGCCAGGGCCAGGGCCGGTCCCCACTGGGCGGCGGTCAGCCGCCGCAACGACGGGCGGGCCACGGCGAGCAGGACGACGGCGGCGACCAGCTGACGGACCGCGACCACCCCGACCGGTCCGATGACCGGGAACGCGTGGGCCGCCACCGCGGCCCCGGTCTGGTTGCTGGCGGCCCCGGCCAGCAACGCGGCGACGCCCCGACCGGGCCGGATGTCCACCGGGTGCCGACCCCCGTTCGCGTCGGCGGCTCCCGCCCCGTCGACACCGCCGAGGTGCGGGGTGACGCCGGTCCGGGACGCGTCGGTCGTGGTCATGAGTCCACTCTCCGGCGGCGTCGGCGATACGCATAATGCATCGAGTCGCTGGGCTATACGCTGCGCGTATGACCGATCTCCGGCAGCTGCGTGCGCTGACGGCGGTGGTGGACGAAGGCACGTTCACCGACGCGGCGATCGCCCTGCGCACCTCCCAGGCCTCGGTCTCCCGGGCGGTGGCCGACCTGGAACGCGCCCTGGGTGTCCGGTTGCTGCTGCGGACCAGCCAGGGAGCCCGCCCGACGGTGCTGGGCCGCCGGGTGACCGAGCACGCCCGCCGGGTGCTGGCCGAGGTCGCCGCCCTGGAGCGACTGGCCGAGCAGCGTTCCGACCAGCTGCGGGTGGGGTTCGCCTGGTCGGTGTTCGGCCGGCTGACCACCCCGGTCCAGCGGGGCTGGCAGGCCGAGCGCGGGGCGGTCGTCTTCGTGCAGTCCAGCACCCCGACCGCCGGGCTGCTCGAGGGCGAGGTCGATCTCGCCGTGCTCCGCCGGCCGCTGCCCGATCCGCGGTTCGAGACCTCCCTGGTCGGCGCCGAGCCCCGCTGCGCCGCCTTGGCGGCGGACGACCCGCTGGCCCGCCGCCGTCGGCTGACCCTGGCTGATCTCGGCCGCCGACCGGTGGCCATCGACCGGGCCACCGGCACCACCTCGACCGAGCTGTGGCCGAGCGGGACCGGTCCGAGCGAGCTGCGTGAGGTGCACGGGGTGGAGGAGTGGCTGACCGTGGTCGCCGCCGGCGAGGCGGTCGGCGTCACCTCGCGGGCGACGGCCGACCAGTTCCCGCACCCCGGCCTGCGCTACCGCCCCGTGGTCGACGCGCCGCCGATCGCGGTCTGGCTGGCGTGGTGGCGCGACGACCCGCCCGCCGGGGCGGGCGCGTTCCGCGAGCTCGTCTGCCGGCTGTACGCCGACGGCGGCTGACGCCCCGTCAGCGGGGCGGGTTCAGGTGGTCGGGGGCGTCCGCGTCAGGGTCTGCAGTGCCGAGGCCATCATCTTCTGCTCCGGATCCAGCACCGCGAGGAGCTGCGCGCTGATCGCGGAGAGCTGCTCGACCTGCTCGGGCTCCAGCGCGTCGACGACCAGCCGGCGCACGTGGCGTACGTGACCGGGAGCGGCCTGCACGACCTTGGTCCAGCCCTCGTCGGTGAGCACCACGTTGGTGGCCCGCCGGTCCCCGGGGCACGGTTCGCGGCGGACGTACGCGGCGTCCTCCAGCCGGTTCATCACCCGGGACAACCGGGGGAGCGTGGCGTTGGTCATACCGGCCAGCGCGGTCATCCGCAGGGTGCGCCGCGGCGCCTCCGAGAGCATGGCCAGGCAGTAGTAGTCGAAGTGGCTGAGCTGCTCATCACGCTCCAGCTGCGCGTCCAGGGAGCGGGGGAGCAGCTCGAGCACCGCGGCGAACCGCACCCAGGCGAGCTGCTGGTCCTGGTCCAGCCACGGGGTCTCGGTCATGGC
Organism: Microlunatus sp.; assembly: GCA_048594465.1. GTDB lineage: Bacteria > Actinomycetota > Actinomycetes > Propionibacteriales > Propionibacteriaceae > Microlunatus. Next base: position 8,401 of record JBMDXL010000231.1, read on the forward strand.
CCCACCGTAGCAAACAGTTGTACCTACAACAATTGCCTGCTAACTTAGTTGTACCTACAAGCAACACCGACTCCTGGAGGACTCGATGACTGACGTGACCATCTTCGGCAAGGGCAACATGGGCACCGCGATCGCGGGCGTGCTCGAGCGGGGCGGTGCCACCGTCACCCACCTCGGCAGCGCCGACACCGACGCCACCGTGACCGGCGACCTCGTCGTGCTCGCGGTCCCGCACCCAGCGGTCGAGGCGATCATCGCCGCGTACGGTGACCAGCTGGCCGGCAAGGTCGTGGTCGACATCACCAACCCGCTCGACTTCGCCACCTTCGACTCCCTGGTGGTGCCGGCCGACAGCTCCAAGGCCGCCGAGATCGCCGC
>JBMDXL010000232.1:0-1541 GCA_048594465.1 Microlunatus sp.
AGTGGGCACGACCTCACCCTGCCACGGGTGGAACGATCAGCCTCGTCATGCCTGTCGGCTCCATCAGCAAGCGAGCCTACGCCCGCACCACCTCGGGTGCCGTCCGAGCCGACCGCCAGACGCGGTGCGCGTACGCACTGCTGCCGAGCACGAGAGTGCCTTGGTTGGTGGTGAGGCTGACGTGACCCTCGGGCGATCGCCACACGAACAGGCCCGGATCGGGTTGGTGCGTGCGCCAGCCGCCCACGGTCTTCGCTCGGTGCTCGCTCCGACCGAGGGGTCCCAGGTTGTCCATCCCTGTCTGGCCCGGGGGACCGCCGGTCCGGTGGGGGATCGTGTGGTCCAGATCCACCCGGGCAGTGGTGGGGCTGAACGGGAAGACCGACGCGGGATGCCGGATCGCCTGGGCTCGTCGCAGAGCCAGCGGGATCTCGTAGCTGTCGACCGACGCGGTCTCGGCCGGGTCGTGCACCGGGCGCACCGTGACGTTCGGGCAGGCGTCACCGAGGAAGTGGCGGAACTGGTCCACGGTGATCGGTCCGTGCGGAGTGCGGACCACGCCTCGTCCGTCGCGGACCGTCTGGTCGCTGACGTGGACGTGCAGGTGGACCGTCGGTCGAGAGCGGCTCAGATCGAGGTTCCGGGGACGGAGATCGAGGCCGCTGGGTCGCTCCGCTGCCGACGTGATGGCGTCGGGCCCGGTCGAGGGCTGGGCAGGGGTGCCGGCGGCGAGATACCAGTCGAGGTCAGCGGCGTCGACAACGTCCTCGGCGGGCCAGTCGTCCTCGCTCTCCGGGTCAGTGGTCGGCACTGACGCCTCGTCGTCCGGACCGGGCTGATGGTGGTTGCCGTGGCGGGCCGTCTCCCACCCGGCCACCGGAAGATCATCGGCCCACGGGTCGGTCGGGTCGGCGCGGTGGGCCTCGACCTGCTCCCAGGGATCCGCGGTCGTGTCCGGTCGGTGCCGGCCCTGGGACAGCAGATCCTGAGCCCGGTCCGGGTAGGCGGCGATCCCGATCGCCTTGCTCTTGCGGACGGGGTAGGGATCCTCGTCACCCTCGTCAGCCAGCGCTTCGGCGATGGCGTCGACGAGAGCCAGGAACATCGTCACGTCGCCGGAGGTGCCGCGGGCGACGAGAGTGCGGAGCCCGTCGCTGGACTGGGTGGCCCGGACGTCGCGTTGCGCGGCGGCCTTGGCCTCCCGTGCCCCGTACGTCGTCGGGTCGACCTGGAGCAGCGTGGCGTCGAGGATCCTCTGGAACCGGGTCCAGGCGAGCAGCTCGACCTGGTCGTGCAGCAGCTTGTCGACGATCCGGGCGGTGAGCACGTTCAGATGAGCGGTCGCGCGCGCGATCTCGCGCGTCTTCCAGGCGGACACCTCGCCGGTCAGGACCCGTTCCCAGAGGCGGGGCAGGCGATGTCGCACGTTCAGGGCATCGCTGATCCAGCCTTTGGCCGCCTGCACCGAGGTCCGGAACGCCACGGCCAGACCGGCGGCGCAGGTCTCGGCCACGAGAGGGCATCCTGCGGGTCCGAAGGGC
>JBMDXL010000233.1:0-15395 GCA_048594465.1 Microlunatus sp.
GTCGAGCTCCGTCAGGGCCCGGGCCGCCCGGAAGTACTTGTTCCGGCCCAGGTCGCCGACCGTCTTGATGGTGAACGCCTGCTGGAGAGCGGCGGCATCGGCCTCGGAGACGCCGGCGAGAGCGCCGACCGGGGCGGCCAGCACCTCGTCGAGGCTCTTGTCCTCCCAGCTCTTGTCCAGCAGCTTGGCGAGATCAGCGGTGACAGCCATGGGAACTCCCTCGGTTGGTTTTTTTCGTCATGCGGACAACCAACACCCTAGGACTCCCCCGAAAGACGGCCGTGACAAGGAGTGGCGGCAGGGGGGTGGGGGGAGGGGGTCGGCGCGCTCGCGTACGGCGCGCCGACAAACCACACCTGGCCTCTCGCTCGTCCTGTCCGCCGTCGGACACCGATCACAGTCAGGCAGCGAGCCCGTGTCGTTGAGGCACCCTGACGCGCCGACCACGACCTCGGAGATTCTACGGCTCGGGGGTCGGCTCCGCAGGCGGTACGACGAGACCGCTGGCACCGGCGCAGGATGACCCGAGAGCAACCAAGACGTCGCACGCCGGTGCCGGTGATTCTCGGAGAAGGTCCTCGGTGTCGAGGAGAGCGGTCCGTCGGGAGGGGATCGGGGGAATCCCCTCCCGATACGGACTACTGTCGTGGCGCTGGCAGCGTCAGGTCCGCCGCGCCTACGGCCACAGCGCGGGCACAAGGGGAGTTGCCCGGGTGGCGCTTGTCGGATCCCGAGGCTCGGGGGATCCCCGGTTGCCGACATCCAGAACTCTAGACCCCTGTCACCGGCGCGGACAGCCAAAAGGCTGTCCGCTTTGTGCAATGTCCTCAACAGGACAATTTTGCTCGGTTCCGGATCTGCGTACGCCTCCGAAGCTGCGCTTGCGACCCTAGGATCAGGCCATGGCGGTGTCGAGTGGCGTGGGCGATCGCCCACGGCGCGCCGCCGCACCAGCTGGTCCCCGACGGCCGGAGAGGCTCCACCGATGGCCGTGACGGACGAGGCGATCGCCCGGATCCGAGAGCTGATCCGGACCGGGGGACTGCGTCCCGGGGACCGGTTGCCACCGGAGAAGGAGCTCAGCGAGTCGCTGGGACTGTCCCGCAACTCGCTGCGGGAGGCGGTCAAGGCGCTGGAGATGATCAACGTCCTGGACGTCCGGCGGGGAGACGGCACCTACGTCACCAACCTGCGCCCGAGCTCGGCGATGGACGCCATGGCGTTCGTGCTCGAGCTGCAGCAGGACGACACGATCCTGGATCTGCTCGAGGTGCGGCGGCTGCTGGAGGCGGCCGCCGGCGCCAAGGCAGCGGCCCGGATCACGACGGCCGAGGTCGCCGAGCTGCGGGCCACCCTGGACGACGTCGGCCGGGACTCCGGCGTCGAGGAGCTGGTCACCCACGATCTGGGCTTCCACCGGCGGATCGCGCAGATCGGCGGCAACGAGTTCCTCGGTGACCTGCTGGACGTGGTCGCGGGTCGCACCGGCCGGGTGCGGGTCTGGCGGGGGATCACCCAGCAGGGCGCGATCGAGCGGACGCTGGGTGAGCACGCCCAGATCGTGGCCGCCCTGGAGCTGCGCGATCCGGCCCTGGTCGCGGCGCGCCTCACCGCCCACGTGTCCGGGGTGGAGGACTGGGTGCGCGGGGCCCTGCTCGAGGAGCCCGGGACCCGACTCCCCGAACCGCGCTGACCGCGGTCGGGGCGCGGGTGCTCAGCGGACGGCGGCCAGCGCGGGCCAGAGGGCGGGGTCGATCGGGGTGTCCAGCCCGACCAGCGCGGCGCGCACGTGCGCGGCCGCTGCGGCGCCCACCGTCACGTTGACCACGCCGGGCAGCCGGCCGGCGTACTGCAGAGCCGCGTCGGCGACCGTGACCCCGAAGTCCGCGCACACCGCGTGCACGCGCTCCAGGGCGGCCAGCCGGTCGGGGGTGATCGGGGCGTACTCGAAGTGCAGATCGGGTCCCGGGGTGTCCGCGGCGAGCGCTCCGGAGTTGAACACCCCGACGTTGACGATGCCGACACCGTGCTCTTGGCAGAGATCGATCAGCTCGGCGCCGCTGTGGTCCAGCAGGGTGAGCCGGCCGGCGACCATGATCAGGTCGCACAACCCGGTGCGGACCGCGGTGGCCAGCGCCCGGACGGACTTGGAGCCGATGCCGATGGCGCGGACCAGACCCGCCTCCTTGGCCTCGGCCAGCGCGGGCAGACCGGTGGCGATGCCGCCCTCGAGGTCGTACTCGTCCGGGTCGTGCAGGTAGGCGATGTCGATCCAGGCCGTCGCGAGTCGCTCCCGGCTCTCGGCCAGCGACCGCCGGACCCCGGCCGGGCTGGGATCCCAGACCCGTCGGTGCGTGGCAGGCACGTCGAAGCCGCCGTCGTCGGTTCGGTCCGCCGTCTCCGGCGACGGTTCGAGCAGCCGGCCGACCTTGGTGGAGAGCAGGTACTCCTCGCGCGGGTGGGACGCCAGGGCGGCGCCCAGGCGGCGCTCGGCCAACCCGAGGCCGTAGTGCGGCGCGGTGTCGAAGGCGCGGATGCCTCCCGCCCAGGCGGTGTCGACGACGGCACGCGCCTCCTCGTCGGAGACGGCGGTGAACAGGTTGCCGATCCCCGCCGTGCCCAGACCGAGACGACCCAGACCCGCGGGAACGGGCACCGTCGCGGTGTCGCGGCCGCTCATGCCAGGAACAGCTCGACGACGGGCACAGCCACCGCGGGACGCCGGGTGGGGAGCGTGAGGGTCAGGGTGCCGGCCGGCTGGCCGCCCATGGCCGTGTTGTGCGCAGGGGCCTCGGGATCGCTGCTGGCGAAGAAGATCTCCGACGCGTCGTCCAGCAGCTGCGCGTACGCCACCCGCCCGGCCAGGCCCGGCAGGTGGACGTGCTCGAACGGCCAGGCGAACAGGTGCAGGTAGAGACGGTCGCCACGCTGGGTGTAGCGGCAGTCGGGCGGCGGGGTGAAGTCGCTCGGGCCCGCGCCGTAGATCGACCGCCCGTGCAGCCGCATCCACGCGCCCAGCCCCGCCAGAGTCTCCTCGGAGGTCGGGTCCAGGGTCCCCCGGCCGGTCGGCCCGACGTTGAGCAGCAGGTTGCCGCCCTTGCTGACCCCGTCCACCAGCATCCGGACCAGCATGTCCGGCGTCTTGTTCAGCGTGTTGTCCCGGTGGTAGCCCCAGCTGCCGTTGATCGTCTGGCAGGCCTCCCAGGCGACCAGCTCCGAGCTGCCCGGGTCCTCGGGCGTGCCCGCGTGGCGGCGCATCGGCCCGGACGGCTGGTACTGCTCGGGCGTCACCAGGTCCCCGGGCAGGTCCAACCGGTCGTTGACCACGATGCCGGGCTGCAGCTGCCGGGTCAGCTCCATCAGCTCGGTCGAGCCCCAGTCCTCGGCGCCCTTGTTGTGGTGGATCTCAGGATGCAGCCGCTCAGGGTAGGAGAAGTCGTAGAACAGGTAGCTGATCTCGCCGTAGGAGGTGAGCAGCTCGCGGACCTGCCCGTGCAGGTACTCCCGGTAGCGGGCCATGTCGCGACCCGCGTTGAGCTGATCGAGATCCGGCTCGTCCCGCAGCGGGTGGAAGCCGTCGATGACGAAGTCGGGATGGTGCCAGTCGATCAGCGAGTGGTAGAAGCCGATCTTGATGCCCTCGGCGCGGAACGCTTCGACGAACTCGGCCACCAGGTCACGCCCGAACGGCGTGTTGGTGATCTTGTAGTCGGTGAGATCGCTGTCCCACAAGCAGAAACCCTCGTGGTGCTTGGTGGTCAGCACCGCGTAGCGCATGCCCGCCCGCTTGCACTGCCGGGCCCAGTCGGTCGCGTCGAACAGATCGGGGTCGAAGTGCTCGAAGTACTGGGCGTACGCGTCCGGGTGGAGCCGTTCCCGGTTCTGCACCCACTCGTGCCGCGCAGCCAGGGCGTACAGACCGAAGTGCAGGAACAGACCGAGGCGGTCCTCGGTGAAGGAGGCGAGGTCCGGCGGGGCGGTGACGACCATGATCAGTCCCCCATGTAGCGGTACTCGGCCACCGAGGCGGCCAGCATCTCGGTGCCCGCCCCGGGCTCCTGCGGCGCCAGGTAGCGGCCGTCGACCACCCGGACCGGGTCGACGAAGTGCTCGTGCAGGTGATCGACGAACTCCAGGTAGCGGTTGTCCCAGGAGCCGCTGACGGCGACGAAGTCGATCATGGACAGGTGCTGGACGGCCTCGCAGAGACCGACGCCACCGGCGTGCGGGCAGACCCGGACGCCGAACTTGGCCGCCAGCAGCAGGTTCGCGATGTTCTCGTTGACCCCGGCGACGCGCGCCGCGTCGATCTGCATGACGTCGATGGCCTCCAGCTGCAGCAGCTGCTTGAACATCACCCGGTTGGCGGTGTGCTCGCCGGTGGCCACCGGGACGTCCCCCAGCGCCTTGCGGATGGTGGCGTGCCCGACCAGGTCGTCGGGACTCGTCGGTTCCTCGATCCAGGCCAGGTCGTACGGCTGCAGCTCCCGCACCCAGGCGATCGCCGCGTCCACGTCCCAGCACTGGTTGGCGTCGATGGCGATCTTGATGTCCGGGCCGACCTCGCGCCGGGCCAGGGCCAGACGTCGGATGTCGTCCTCGAGGTTGGCGCCGACCTTGAGCTTGATCTGGTCGAACCCGTCGGCCACCGCCTCGTGGGCCAGTCGGACCATCTTCTCGTCGCTGTAACCCAGCCACCCAGGGGTGGTGGTGTAGGCCGGGTAGCCGTGCTCGAGCAGCCGGGCGGTCCGTTCCTGGCGGCCCGGCTCGGCGCGCCGGAGGATGTCCAGGGCCTCGTCCGGGGTCAGGGCGTCAGTCAGGTAGCGGAAGTCGACCAGACCGACCAGCTCCTCCGGCGTCATGGACGAGACCAGCTGCCAGAGCGGCTGCCCGGCCCGCTTGGCCTTGAGGTCCCACAGCGCGTTCACCACCGCGCCGATGGCCATGTGCACGACGCCCTTCTCCGGGCCCAGCCAACGCAGCGGCGAGTCGTAGACGAACCGCCGGTAGGTCGCCCCCATGTCGGCCAGCAGCTCCTCCACCGGCTCGCCGACCAGCACGTCGGCCACGGTCTGGATGGCCTCGGCGGCGATGTTGTTGCCGGTGCCGATGGTGAAGACGAAGCCGGCTCCGACCAGCCCGTCGCGGGCGTCGGTGGCGAGGGTGAGATAGGCCGCCGAGTAGTCGGGGTCGGGGTTCATGGCGTCCGAGCCGTCGAGCTGCTGGGACGTGGGGAACCGGACGTCGACCGTCTGGGCGGCAGTGATGCGGGACACTGGAGTCCTTCCTTCGCGCGAGCCTCCGAGCCTAGACATCCGACCTCTAGGCGTCAACAGCCTGCTGAGGCGCACGGCGGGACCCTGCCGGGTCGGCGTAGTCCGATGTATGGTGACGACCGGCCGCGGCAGTCCCCTGTCCGGCCCCACCGGTGAGGCAGCGAAGGAGAGCCATGAAGTTCGCCCGCGTGAAGACCGAGAACGGCATCCGACCCGTGGTGGTCGACGGCGACGAGGCGTACGACCTCACCGAGCTGCTGGACGACCTGACCCCAGCCACGCTGCCGATGCTGTCGGCGGCCCGGACGGCGGCCGCCGGGGGCGGGCTGCCGCGCATCGACCTGACCGACGCCGCCTTCGACGCCCCGGTCGCCGGCTCGGGTGCGGTGATCGCCATCGGGATGAACTACGCCGCCCACGCCGCCGAGTCCGGGGCCGCGCCGCCCCCGGTGCCGGTGATGTTCCTCAAGACACCCAACACGATCGCCGGGCCCGACGACGACTTCCGGATCCCCCCGCACGCCGCCAAGATCGACTGGGAGGTCGAGCTGGCCATGGTGATCGGGAAACGGGCGTACGAGCTGAGCGACGACCAGGACCCGCTGGACTACGTGGCCGGTTTCACCGTGGTCAACGACCTGTCGGAGCGCACCTTCCAGCTCGAGGAGTCCGGGGGCCAGTGGAGCAAGGGCAAGTGCGTCCCGGGTTCGACGCCGATCGGACCCTGGCTGGTGACTACCGACGAGGTCGACCACCGGGCCCTGCGCCTGCGGAGCTGGGTCAACGACGAGCCCCGTCAGGACTCCACCACCGCGGACCTGATCTTCGACTGCCCGACGATCATCCGGCACCTCAGCCACTACCTCGCCCTCGAGGTGGGTGACGTGGTGCTCACCGGGACCCCCGAGGGGGTGGCGTTGTCCGGGCGGTTCCCCTACCTGCGACCCGGAGACGTGGTGCGGATCGAGATCGACGGGTTGGGCGCGCAGCGCCAGCTGATGGTGGGCGACGGGCCCGGGGTGCCCGGGTCCGGTGCCGCGGGCGCAGGGACGGGCGCGGCGTGAGCGCGGACTTCGACGGTCTGGTGGCCGCGGTCACCGGCGGGGCCTCCGGCATCGGGGCCGCCATCGCGGCGGAGCTGGTGCGGGGCGGGGCCCGCGTCGCGGTGCTCGACCTGCAGATCGCCGCCGTCGCCGCGCCGCTGGTCGGCTTTCGCTGCGACGTGGCCGACGACGCCTCCGTCCGGGCGGCGATCCCGGGCACTGTGGAGCACTTCGGCGGGCTGTACATGGTGGACAACAACGCCGGGGTGGGCGCGCAGGGGACCGTGGCCGACAACCCCGACGCCGAGTGGCAGCGCGTCCTCGACATCAACGTGATCGGGATGGTCCGGGTCACCCGGGCGGCCTTGCCCCACCTGCGGGCCTCCCGCGCGGCCGCGGTGGTCAACACCTGCTCCATCGCCGCCACCGCGGGGCTTCCGCAGCGCGCCCTCTACAGCACCACCAAGGGGGCGGTGCTGTCGCTGACCCAGGCAATGGCCGCCGACCACCTGCGGGAGGGCATCCGGGTCAACTGCGTCAACCCCGGCACCGCCGACACCCCGTGGGTGGGCCGGCTGCTGGACAGTGCCGCCGATCCCGCCGCCGAGCGGGCGGCGCTGGAGGCCCGGCAGCCGCACGGGCGCCTGGTCACCGCCGAGGAGGTCGCCGGTGCGGTGGCCTACCTGGCCAGCCCGCGGGCCGGCTCGACCACCGGGGTCGCGCTGGCCGTGGACGGCGGCATGCAGGCGCTGCGCCTGCGGCCACCGGGTCAGTGAACCCGTCCCCCCGTCGCTGACGCACTCCTCCGGCCGCTCACGCGGCCGTCACGGGGGTCCTAGAATCCGCTGTCGTGGTCGAGGACGTCACCGTGCGGGAGCTGGTCGGCAGCCGGGAGATGACCGACGCCTCCACCCTGTGGGACGCGATCTGGTTCCGCGCCGACGCCGGGCACGAGGTGGACCCGGCGCTGATGGTGGCCCTCTCGCACGCCGGCGGCTACCTCGCGGCCGCTTTCGTGGACGGCGCCATGGTGGGCGCGGCTCTGGGCTTCTGGGGCGGGCCGGGGTCCGGCACCCTGCACTCCCACATCACCGGTGTGCTGCCCGGCCACGCCGGGCGGGGGATCGGTCCGGCCCTGAAGCAGCACCAGCGGGACTGGGTGCTCGCCCGCGGCGGCACCGCCATCACCTGGACCTACGACCCGCTCGTCTCCCGCAACGCGTACGTGAACGCCCGGCTCGGCGCTCGGCCCGAGCGCTACCTGCCCGACCTGTACGGCGCCCTGGACGACGACCTGAACCGTGGCGATCCGAGCGACCGGCTGGTGGTGCGTTGGGACCTGACGGGAGCGCCACCCCCGCGGTCGGCCGTCCCGGCGGTCGCGCTGGTCGTCGAGGAGCTCGGCCGGCCCGTCGTCCAGGGGAGCGTCGCCGAGCTCGAGGCCCGGCCGCCCGAGGCCCGGACACCGGTCAGCGTCGCGGTGCCGGACGACGTCACCGGCCTGCGGCGCACCGACCCCGGCACCGCATCGCGCTGGCGGACGGCGGTCCGCGACGCCCTCCAGCCCCTGCTCGACCGCGGATGGGTGATCACCGGCTTCGACCGGGGACCCGGCTACCGGGTCGAACCACCCCGACCACCGGACGCCCCGTGAACAGGAACCGACCATGATCATCACCAGGGTGCGGCTGCACCGGCTCTCGATGCCGTTGGTGTCACCGTTCACCACCTCCTTCGGCACCGAGCACAGTCGGGAGGCACTGATCGTCGAGCTCGACGCCGACACGTCCACCGGTCCGGTCACCGGGTGGGGCGAGTGCGTGGCGATGGAGGACCCGCTCTACTCCAGCGAGTACGTGGACGGGTGCGCCGAGGTGATCGGTCGCTGGCTGGTCCCGGCGCTGACCAGCGAGCGGCCGGCCGGACCCGGCGGTGAGGGCTGTGAGGTCGACCTGGTGGCCGAGACGGTCGGTCACCGACTCCGTCACGTGATCGGTCACCCGATGGCCAAGGCGGCCGTGGAGATGGCGGTGCTCGACGCGCAGCTGCGCGCGGCCGGGCAGTCGTTCGCGCGCTATCTGGGTGGTGTGCGGTCCACGGTGGACTCCGGGGTGTCGGTCGGCATCCAGGACTCCATCGAGCAGACGCTGCGGGTGGTGGAGGGCTATCTCGACGACGGCTACGTGCGGATCAAGCTCAAGATCAAACCCGGCTGGGACGTGGAGCTGGTCCGCGCCGTCCGCGGCGTGTTCGGGGACGACGTCCCTCTGCAGGTGGATGCCAACGCGGCGTACACGCTGCTCGACGCGACCACTCTGGGCCGGTTGGACGAGTTCGGGCTGCTGCTGATCGAGCAGCCGCTGGCCGAGGACGATCTCCGTCAGCACGCCGTCCTGGCCACCCGGCTGCAGACGCCCCTCTGTCTGGACGAGTCGATCGTCTCCGCCCGGGCCGCCGCCGACGCGATCGCGCTGGGGGCCGCGCAGGTGATCAACATCAAGCCGGGCCGGGTCGGTGGTTATCTCGAGGCGGTACGGATCCACGACCTGGCCCGGGCGCACGGGATCGCCGTCTGGTGCGGCGGGATGCTGGAGACCGGGCTGGGCCGGTCGGCCAACGCCGCACTGGCGTCGCTGCCGGGTTTCGTGCTGCCGGGGGACATCTCCGCCTCGGACCGCTTCTACGACCTGGACCTGACCGAGCCGGTGCAGATGACCGGTGGGCAGGTCGCCGTGGACACCACCCCGGGGGTGGGCCGGGCGCCGCTCCCGGAGCGACTGGAGCGCTTCCGCACCGCGGTGACCGAGGTCTACCGGCGCTGATGCTCCAGGGCGCTGCTGACCTGGTGCGCTGACCCGCGGGCCACTGGATCCGAGGGCGTGGGCGCCGGCCGGTTGGCGCGGATCCACCCGCCCGCCGACCGGCGGTGCCATCATGCCCAGATGGGTGACGCCGCGAGGACGATCAACGGGCCGGAGGTGCTGCGTTCGCTGGTCCGGGGCCTGTCCGTGCTGGCCATGCTGGTGATCGGCTTCGTCTACTGGGTGTCGGGTCTGGTCGCGCCCGTGGGGGCGGTGGTCGGGTTGATGATCTTCTGGATCGGACTGGTCGTGCTCGGCGTCCGCTGGTTCCGCGCTCACCCCTGGCGTCTGCCCGCGCTGCCGGTCGCGGCAGTGCTGGTGTGGATCGGTGTCCTCACCCTCGGGGAGCGCCTGCTCGGGTGGACCGCCTGAGCACCGGTCGGGCCCGGTGATCATCCGGCGGGCCCGGTGCGAGGCCACCGACGCCGAAGCGTGACCCTGCGGTGGTGGCCAACCCGGACCCCAGCCGCTACGTTTACGCGATAAACCCCGTTCCCGGCTCAGGAGGTCGAAGTGAACAGAGGAGTGATCGGCACCATCATCGGTGTCCTGGTGATCATCGTGCTCGTCCTGGTGATCATGAACCTGATGTGATCGCGGACGGTGGGGGCGGTGCTGAGGCGCCGCCCCCACCGCACGATCAGCGGAGGTCGGGGCCGCCACCGAGCTCGGTCGAGCCGCCCGACCCCAGCACGATCTGCACCACCCGCTGCAGGTCCGGGGTGAGGTCGTGCTCGCCCACCGTGATGGTCTGCTCGCCCACGGCGACGGTGTAGACGAACCGGTCCGCAGCCTCGTCGGTGGTGGTCACGCTCTGCAGATCCACCCGCCGCAGCAACCGCCGCACCTCGTCGGCCCGGGGGTCCTCGCCGAGCTGCAGCTCCGCGCTGCGCACCTGCCCGGCGAAACCACCGCTGCGCCGCACGGCCACCGTCTGCGGGGCTCCCTGATTCCCACCACCCGCCGGGTCAGCGGGTGCTCCCGGGTCGCTCGGCGGGGTGGGATCGCCTGGCGTCGTGGGTTCGGAGGGCGGCGAGGGATCCGAGGGCTTCGGGGACGGTGCCGGATCGACCACGTCGACCGGGACCGAGCCGTCCAGCACCCCCACCTCCACCCAGGCCGACCGCACCTGGTCGGGCACCGACGTGCCCGCGAACAGTGCCTCTGCCGCAGCCACGGTCGCGTCGGCGAAGACCGTGAAGTCGGCCGAGGCCGTCACCTCCGGTGAGGTCAGCGCGGCGTACCAGACCTTGCCGGTCTGCTCCCAGCTCCGCCCGCCGACCTTGGTGGCCGCCAGCGCGAACGCCCGGTTGGGGATGCCGGAATTGAGGTGCACGCCGCCGTTGTCCTCGGTGGTGTCGACGTAGTCGGCCATCGAGCCCACCTGCGGGTCCTTGCCCAGCTGCGGGTCGTCGTACGCGGTGCCGGGCTCGAGCATGGACCGCAGGGCCCTGGCGTTGATGCCCGGTTTGAACAGTCCCTCCCCGATCAGCCAGCTGGCCTGGTCGACGGTCTGACCGGCAGCGTGCTGCACCGACATCGACGCGAACACGTCGGCGATGCTCTCGTTCAGGGCACCGGACTGGCCGTTGTAGGTGAAGCCGGACGTGTACTGCACCACCCCGTGGCTGAACTCGTGGGCGAGGACGTCCGCGGGCTTGGTGAACCGCTCGAAGATCTGACCGTCGCCATCCCCGAAGACCAGCTGCTCGCCGTCCCAGAAGGCGTTGTCGTAGTCCTGGCCGTAGTGCACGGTCACCGTGACGGTGCTCCCCTTGGCGTCGAAGGACAGGCGGTCGAACTGCTTCTGGTAGAGGTCCCACACCTGCTCGGTCCAGGCGTACGCCTCGTCGGCGGCCGGGTCGTCGGTGGCCGGATCGCCCTCGGACCGCACCACGGCCCCCGGCAGCGTCTCGGCGTTGCCGGCTGAGTGGATCACCCACCGGTCCGCGGGCGGGGCGTCGGCCGTCGGGCCCGAGGCCCGTAGACCCGGCTCGGCCGACGCCTGCTCGCGTCGCTCCCGGAAGCCGGCGTCGATCCGCAGGGTCCGGCCGCACGGGTGCTCGGCAGCAGCCAGCGTGGGGTGGTCCTCGGCGGCGAGGTGGTGCAGCAGGTAGGGCGGCACGACGGCGCAGGGGGCCCGCCGCGGCAGTGGGGTGGGGGAGGGGGACGCGGTCATGGCTCCAGGGTGCACCACGGCTCCGACAGGCCGGAGGGGCTGGCGCCCGGGAGGCCGGTCCGGGCCGGCGAACCTGAGAAAACTCGGCGCTGGGGTTGACCGGGCGGAGTCGAACGACGAGGCTGATCCGGCGTGCGCTCGCCCAGCGAACTCGAACAGACCTCGCCTTACCACACACCAGGGGTCAGTTCTCGGTACCGACTCGTACGCGAGTCGTAGTTACTGGGCTGCCTAACGCGAGACAGGCGTGTCCACTTGATGACATGTCCGCTTTTGCCACCCCTGCCTTGGTGACGTTCACAACACGCGCGCCATAAGTTGGTCCCCACACGTCAGGGGATCTTTCGCGTCGCGGGAACGGCGCGAACGACCGAGAAAGGGATCACATGCATCAAGTCATTGGTGCGCGTCGTTGGGCTCGGCTGCTGGGGACAGCCGTGCTCGGTGGCGTGCTGGCGGCGGGAGCACTCGCCGCCCTGCCTGCCGAAGCAGCGCCGACGTCGGCGCCGCGGGTCGTGTTCGACATCGACCTGAGCAACCTCAGCGAGAGCGGCACGGCCGGGATCTCCGGATCCGACGCCAACTCCGTCGACAACGGTGAGGCCAACTCCGTGGACAACGGTGACCTGGCCAACTCCGTGGACAGCGGTGACCTGGCCAACTCCGTGGACAACGGGGACCGGGCGAACAGCGTCTCCAACGGTGATCGCGCGAACAGCGTGTCCAAGGGCGACCTCGCCAACTCGGTGGCCAACAGCGTCTGACCACCGGCCGACAGCACGACGACCTACCCCTGAGCCCGCCGTGGTTCAGGGGTAGTTCTCTGTCCGCTGCGTGGGCGCATGTAGGACACCTGCCCGAGGTTGTCCGCCCGCACGAGGGCGGCTCCGAGCTGCAGTCGGGTGGTCACGCCCAGATCGTCCATCAGCTCCGAGATCCACCGGCGGACCGAGCGCACGTTGATACCCAGCTGGGTGGCGATCGCGCTGTCGGTGGAACCGGTCATCATCAACGAGATCAGCATCTGACGGCGTGGGTCGGACTCCGTGACGCTGGTGGTCGTGACGATCGGCACCGATGCCTCCCAGACCGCCTCGAACAACCACTGCAGCGCCTCCACCAGCAGCGGGTGGCGCACGATGGAGGCACGGAGCTCCTGGCCCGGCTCGTAGGACCGCATCGACGGGATGAGGGCGGCCTGCTGGTCGGCGAGGAGCAGCTTCATCGGGACCGGAGCGGTTCGGGACTGCTCGCCCTTGCGCGCGAACAGCGCCAGCTCGGTCAGCCGGTCCTCGTCGAAGCCCGGGTGGTAGACGCAGCGCAGGGTGACGCCACGGTCCAGGGCCTGCCACTCCGGCTCGACGCTGAGGGCGGCGGTGGTGACGTTCTGTCGGGAGGCCACGTACGGCGGCTTGTCGAAGGCGCAGAGGTCGCGGACCGCTGTCTCGCACAGCTCGAGCCGGGTCTCCAGGATCGCCTCGCGGCCGACCAGGATGTTGACGTTGCCCTCGCCGTGGTCCTGCGTGCGCGCCAGCAGCCGGTTCTGCAAGGTCTCGGCCGCCGCGGTGGCCGCCTCGATCTCGGCGACGCGGCGCAGTCGGAGTCCGGCCACGGCAGAGAGCAGCGGCAGCGGCTCCCACACCCCGGCGGTGTTCCGACGGGCCAGGCCGAGGTCCTGCAGCTCCGCCAGCACGGCGGTCGTCTCCTCGGGATCGGCCGCGGCGAGCTCGGCCAGCTCGCGCTCCGACGCCGCCTCCAGCGGCGCGAGCAGCATGTAGAGGTCTTCCGCCGACCCGGAGACCCCGAGCGACTGCAGCATGGCGCGACACCTCCCCGAGGTCCAGGTACGACGGGTGGCGCCGGTGAGACGGACGTGTCGACCCCGATACGCTGAGCGTCGCACCGCTGCCACTCGACCGTGATCGTCTCACACCCCCGCAGGAGCAATGCGCCGTGACTGAACCCACCACTGAACTCGCGCAGATCGGCGTCACCGGCCTGGCCGTGATGGGCCGCAACCTGGCCCGCAACTTCGCCCGGCACGGGCACCGCGTCGCCGTCCACAACCGCAGCTACGCCAAGACGCAGTCGCTGATCGCCGACCACGGCGACGAGGGCACGTTCCTCCCCTCGGAGTCGATGGCCGACTTCGTCGCCTCTCTCGAGCGACCGCGGCGCGTGATCATCATGGTCAAGGCGGGCGGCCCGACCGACGCGGTGATCTCGGAGCTGGTGCCGCTGCTCGAAGAGGGCGACATCATCATCGACGCGGGCAACGCGCACTTCCCCGACACCATCCGTCGGGAGAACGAGCTGAAGGAGAAGGGCCTGCACTTCGTCGGGTCCGGGGTGTCCGGCGGCGAGGAGGGCGCGCTCAACGGTCCGTCGATCATGCCGGGCGGATCGGCGACGTCGTACGAGTCGCTGGGGCCGCTGCTGGAGAGCATCTCCGCGAAGGTCGACGGCACCCCGTGCTGCACCTACATCGGGCCCGACGGTGCCGGCCACTTCGTGAAGATGGTGCACAACGGCATCGAGTACGCCGACATGCAGCTGATCGCGGAGGCGTACGACCTGATCAAGCAGGGCACCGGCAAGTCGGCCGCGGAGATCGCCGACATCTTCCGGGACTGGAACTCCGGCGACCTGGAGTCGTTCCTGATCGAGATCACCGCGGAGGTGCTGTCCCAGACCGGCGCGGACGGTCAGCCGCTGGTCGACGTCATCCTGGACCAGGCCGAGCAGAAGGGCACCGGCCGCTGGACGGTGCAGAACGCGCTCGATCTCGGGGTGCCGATCACCGGCATCGCCGAGGCCACCTTCGCCCGGGCCCTGTCCGGTTCGGTCCCGCAGCGGGAGGCGGCCCGGTCGGTGCTGCCCGCCCACACCCAGGAGTGGTCGATCGCGGACGAGGACGCGTTCGTGGAGGACGTCCGGCAGGCGCTGTTCGCCTCCAAGATCGTGGCCTACTCCCAGGGCTTCGACCAGATCGCCGCGGCCAGCGAGGAGTACGGCTGGGACATCGACCGGGGCGCGATGGCCCGGATCTGGCGCGGTGGCTGCATCATCCGGGCGCGGTTCCTGAACCGGATCACCGAGGCCTACGAGCGGACCCCGGACCTGGCCCTGCTGATCGCTGACGAGTACTTCACCGACGCCATCTCCACGGCCCTGCCGGCGTGGCGCCGGGTGGTCGCGGGGGCGGCGCAGAACGGGATCCCGACGCCGGCGTTCTCGTCGTCGCTGGCCTACTACGACGGGATCCGGGCCGAGCGGCTGCCCGCCGCCCTGATCCAGGGCCAACGGGACTTCTTCGGTGCGCACACCTACCGCCGGGTCGACAAGCCCGGCACCTTCCACACCGAGTGGAGCCTGGACCGGTCCGAGTCCACCCTGGACGACGGGGAGGCCCAGGCCCTGCCGCCGGAACCGGCCGAGAAGGCCGACCCCACCCCGGCGTGAGCCGGACGTCGGGCTGCTGAGGTCGCGGTGGGGAAGCTCTCCCGTCTGCGGGGTGCCGCGCGTCTGGTCCGCGAGAAGCTGGGCAACCGGCTGACCGCGGGCCGGTTCGCCGACGAGGCCGGGACCAACGGGCCGGTGCCCGACGGGGCGGTGGCGCTGTTCTTCGCGGTGGGCCCGGAGAACGCGTACCAGCTCGAGCAGTGGCGGCTGCCGCTGGAGGCGTTGGCCACCCGACGACCGGTGGTCGTGATCGTCGACCGGCCCGACACCGGGCGGCTGGTGCTGGCGACCAGCCGACTGCCGGTCGCGTTCGCGCGGGGCAGCGGGGAGCTCGAGACCCTGGTCGAGCAGCACCGGATCGCGGCCGTCCTCTACGTCAACCAGGTGGAGCAGAACTTCCGGATGCTCCGGTTCGCCGAGCCCGTGCACATCCAGATCGGCCACGGCGAGAGCGACAAGGGCAGCAGCGTCTCCAACCAGCACAAGGCGTACGACTACACGTTCATCGGCGGACCGGCGGGTCGGGAGCGACTGGCCAGGGCGCTCTACGACTTCGACGCCGACGACCGGATCC
>JBMDXL010000234.1:0-2024 GCA_048594465.1 Microlunatus sp.
GTCGCCCGGGACCGGCGGACGGTCTCGGCGAGCGCCGAGGCGGCCGGCATCCACGGGGCGGTGGCCTGACTGACCACGTCGTCGACCCAGCCCTCGACCAGGGCCAGCATGGTCTCCAGCCGCTCCAGGGTGGCCAGCTGCTCGGGAGTCTTCTGCGGCTCGAACAGCCCGCCCTCGAGCTGGCTGGACAGCTCGGCCAGGTTCTCCGGGTCGACCCGTCCGACGGCCTCCTCCAGGGCGGAGGTGTCGATGGTGATGCCGCGGGCGTACTCCTCGACCAGGGTGAGCATCTGCTCCCGCAGCCAGCCGGCCGCGGCGAACAGCCGCTGGCGGGCGCACTCGCGCAACGCGAGGTAGAGGGTCACGTCGGTCGAGCTCTGGTCGAGGCCCTCGCCGAACTTGGCGATGTTGGTGGGCAGCAGGGCCACGTGGCCGGGTTCGTTCAGCGGCAGACCGATGTCCGTCACGCCGACCACCTCGGTGGCCAGCTGACCGAGACCCTGACCGAGCTGCAGCCCGAACATGCTGGCGCCGGAGGTGCGCAGCATCGGCCGGAGCATCTGCTCCATCCCGGCGAGTCCGGGGATGGCCTCGGTCTGCTCACCGTCGCCGAACTTCAGGGCACCCTCCATGGCGTCGGCGATGTGACTGGCCACCGGCTCGACCAACCGCTTCCAGACCGGCATCGTGTTCTCGATCCACTCGGCCCGGCTCCAGGCCGACACCACGGTGCTGACCCGGGGGAAGCCGGTGGCGGCATCGAGCCAGACCTCCGCGATCGAGGCGGCCTCGGAGATCTCGTGCTGCTGCCCGAAGCCGGGGCTCGGGTCCGCACCGAGAGAGGCGACGGTCTTGCGCGCCGTGTCCTTGGTGACCTCCCAGTTCACCCCGGAGTCGGTGGCGGTGGTGGGCTGACCGAACAGCGAACCACCGCCGCCCAGCATGGAGAAGGCGTTCTGCAGCTGGGACATCAGCTGGTTCATGTCGCCGCCGCCGAACTGGTTCATGAAGGCCTCGAACGGGTTGCCGGGCTGGCCGCCCGGACCACTGCCCGGGGCGCCGGCGCCGAAGCCGCCCGGACCCTGGCCGCCGCCGGCAGGACCGCCACCCCCGGAGCCGCCCTGGCCGCCGCCGAGCCGGTAGCCGTCGGCCCCCGAACCGGGCGTCGCGTCGTCGCCGGGATCCGGCTCGCCGGGGGACCGTTCGTCGGCCATGGTGCTCCTGTCGCAGGGTGCAGGTGGTGTACATCCCACCGTACGCGGGTGGTCGGTGTCGACCGGGCTTGTCAGCCGAGAGCGGATTTCCCAGACCGGCGGGGCGGGCCGACCTTGGTGAACGCAGGCAGGGACGCTGCCCCGGCGACGTGGTGCCGCGCGCTCGGGTCGGCGCTGGCTGGGTGGCTGGCTGGCCGGGGGCTGAAGATGCGGTCGGCTGACGGAATGTTCGAGATCTCGGCTGGCCGGGGGCTGAAGATGCGGTCGAGTGACGGAATGTTCGAGATCTCGGCTGGCTCGGCGCTGAAGATGCGGTCGGCTGACGGAATGTTCGAGATCTCGGCTGGCTAAGGGCTGAAGATGCCGTTGGTTGACGGAATGTTCGAGCTCAGGGCATCGGCCCGCGCCGCGTCGCGCAGACTGCTCGTACGGGGAGGCGGGCTAAGGTTCCGACCATGTCATCGCGCGTCCGGCTGGCCGAGATCAGCGAGCAGCCGCTGAGTGTGGACCGGCTGCTCGCGCTGGTCACCGACCGCGTCACCGGCGGGATCGCGATCTTCGTGGGGGTCGTCCGCGAGACCGACGGCGGGGAGCAGGTGACCTCTCTGGACTACACCCAGCACCCGACCGCGACCGCAGCCCTGCGCGCCAGCGCGGAGCGTGTGGCGGACGCGCACGACGTCCGGGCCGTGGCCGTGGCCCACCGGGTCGGGCACCTGGAGGTGGGGGATCTGGCCGTGGTGGTGGCCGCCGGTGCGGTGCACCGGGGTCCCGCGCTGGCCGCCTGTCACGCCCTGATCGACGACCTCA
>JBMDXL010000235.1:0-3210 GCA_048594465.1 Microlunatus sp.
GGCGGTCGAGGCCGGTCGGGCTGCGGCCGTTCAGGTCGGGCGCCTGGTGGTCCTGCGCTGCTGAACATTCCGTCACTCGACGGGTAGTCGTGCCGCTGACGGTGCCCGGGGCCGACGAAGCGGTCGAGTGACGGAATGTTCGCGCGGCGCGGGGCGGGTGGGGCGAAGAAGCGGTCGAGTGACGGAATGTTCGGGCCTGCCGGGCCGGGTGGGGCGAAGAAGCGGTCGAGTGACGGAATGTTCGGACGGGGCGGGCTCTGGACGACCGGGAAGTCGTCGAGTGACGGAATGTTCGGGTCCGGGAAGCCCTGGGTCGTCGCGCGTGACGTCGCGGGGGGATCCGGCCGGCAGGCGGGGTTCGGGCGACCGGCTACGACGTCGCGGTGGGATCCGGCTGCCCTTCCCCCTCCCCCCGGCTGTCGCACTGCGCCGCCCCCCGCTGCTGACGCGCGACGCGCGAGACGCGCGTACGCCAGGAGCGCCCGGGTCGCCCTGGGCGGGTGCTGTCGGTGGTCCGGGCGAGGATGGGCTGATGCTGCTCGATCGACTTGCCGAGACGTGGACCGCGCTGGCGGCCACGCGGTCCCGCAACGCCAAGCGGGACCTGCTGGCCGAGGTGCTGGCCGAAGCCGGACCGGGTGACCTGGAGATCGCGGTCAGCTATCTCGGGGGAGCGCTGCGGCAGCGACGCACCGGGCTGGGGTGGCGGGGACTGACGGCGCTGCCCGCCCCGGCCGAGCGGCCCAGCCTCACCCTGGGCGAGGTGGATGCCGCGTTCGCCGCCCTGGCTGCCGAGTCCGGTGCCGGCTCGGCCGGACGGCGGAGTGCGGGGGCGGCGGACCTGTTCGCCCGGGCGACCGAGCGGGAGCAGGGCTTCCTCCGCGGGTTGGTGCTCGGTGACCTCCGGCAGGGCGCGATGGACGCCCTGGTGCAGGAGGGGATGGCGCGGGCGTACGCGGTGGAGCCGGCGGTCCTGCGCCGGGCCGCGATGCTGCTGTCGTCGACCACCGAGGCGGCCCGGCTGCTGGCCTCGGGGGGTCCGGAGGCGCTGACGTCGGTCGGTCTCGCAGTCGGCACCCCGGTGCAGCCGATGCTGGCGGCGAGTGCCCCTGACCCGGAGTCGGCCCTGGTCAAGACCGGGAGCCCGGCCGTGGTCGACGTCAAGCTCGACGGCATCCGCGTGCAGGTCCACCGGCGGGGCGACCACGTCGCGGTGTACACCCGCTCGCTGGACGAGATCACGGAGCGGCTGCCGGAGGTGGTGGCCGCGGTCCGGGCCCTCCCGGCCGACACGGTGGTGCTGGACGGCGAGGTGCTCGCGCTCCGGTCGGACGGACGTCCCGAGCCGTTCCAGCTGGTGGCGTCGCGGACGGCCACCCACGCAGGCCCGACCCCATCAGAGCCCGGCGCCGAGTCCACCGCGGAGCGCGCCGACGGCGGGATGGCGCTGCGGGTGTTCTTCTTCGACCTCCTGCACGTGGACGGTCGGACGCTGCTGGATGCTCCGCTGCATGAGCGGTCGGCCGAGCTGGACCGGTTGCTGCCCGCCGAGCTCCGGGTCGAGCGGGCCACCGCGACCACCGCGGCGGAGCTGACGGAGTTCTTCGACTCCGCCGTCGCCCGCGGCTTCGAGGGCGTGGTCGTCAAGAAGCCCGACTCGGCGTACGCGGCCGGGCGGCGACAGTCGGCCTGGATCAAGGTCAAGCCGCGGCACACGTTCGATCTGCTGGTCACCGCTGTCGAGTGGGGCTACGGGCGACGTGAGGGCTGGCTGTCCAACATCCACCTCGCCGCCCGGGACGCCCGCACCGGCGAACCGGTGATGCTGGGCAAGACGTTCAAGGGGATGACCGACGAGCTGCTCCGCTGGCAGACCGAGCACTTCAGCCGGATCGCCACTCGCCGCGACCGGCACGTCGTCCACGTCGCCCCGACCACGGTGGTGGAGATCGCCTGCGACGGCCTGCAGACCTCGACCCGCTATCCCGGCGGGGTCGCGCTGCGGTTCGCCCGGGTGCTGCGCTACCGCCCCGACAAGTCCCCGGCCGAGGCCGACACCCTGGACGAGGTCAGACGGCTGCTGGGTCCGCCGGTGGCGGCCGCCGACGCAACCGACTGAGCTCGTCCAGCACGGCCGGACGCGCCAGCCGCGCGGTGGGCGAGGGTCGGGCGCCGGCCAGCAGCAGGGCCGGGTGCAGCAGCGAGGTCGGCGACGCCATCAGGTTGTTCACGGCGAGCAGGGCGGCGGTGGCGCGGGGGTGACCGGCGGCGGCCAGGCGGGACAACCGCCCCACCCACGCGGCGCTGATCCGCTGCGCCGGACCGGGTTCGTCGGCGCACGTGGGCTGAGCCATGTCCCCGGTGGTGGCGATGGACCACGGGGTCTGGGTCAGGTCGACCAGACGGTGCTGCAGAGCCCGGTCCACCCGGTGCCCGGCGCGGAGGGCCTCACCGAGGGCGCAGGCCTGCTGCGCGGCGACCGTGATGCCCTGCCCGTAGACGGGATCGAGGGAGCAGAGGGCGTCGCCCACCACCAGCAGACCGGTGGGCCAGCCCGGGACCCGGTCCCAGCGGTGGCGACGGTTGGCCGTCTGCCGGTGGATGCTGACCTCGCCGACGGGCTCGAGCAGCGCCACCAGGTCGGCGAGCGCGGGGTCGCGGAGACCGGCCAAAAACGTCACGAAGCCCTCGGCGTCCCGCGGCGGCCGGCGGTCGCCGAAGCCGGCCGCGGCCACCAGCCACCTGCCGTGCTCGACCGGCACCGCCAGCCCGGCGGTGCCGTGCTCCGCGTCGGCCAGGATCATCAGGCCGGTCCGGACCGGCAACGGGCGGCGGGCGCGGTAGAGCCGGCTCGCGTACCCCACCCGGGCGTCCACCTCCTCCACGACCGGCGGTGCGACCACCCCCCAGTGCGCGAGGCGGCTGGACCGGCCGGACGCGTCGACCACCAGGTCGGCGGGCGCATCACGATCCGCATCCCCGTTCCGAGTGGCGTCCGCGTCGCCGGCCAGCCGCACCCGCCAGCCGGCGGACGTCGGCTCGAGCCCGGCGACCGTGGACCCGTCCCGGACCGTGACGCCGGGGAGCGCCAGCACCCGGCGGCGGGTCACCGTCTCCATCAGCGGCCGGGTGGCTGACAGCACCTCATAGCCCTCGAGGCCGGTGTCCAGCCAGCCGTGCTCTCCCAGCCAGGGCATCCGCCCGGAGTCG
>JBMDXL010000236.1:0-4100 GCA_048594465.1 Microlunatus sp.
TGCTCGCCCTGGGGATCGTGATCGTGGTCTTCTTCGCCAGGCCGGCCCAGACCGTGGCCTGGCGCGCCCCGGTCGCCGACCGCGAGACCGTCGTCGTCCCGGACTGAGCCTTCGGCGGCATCCGGGCCCGCCGTTCCTGACTTCGCGGCGGCATCCGGTCGACCAGGCGGCGTACCGGCCGACCGTCCGTGACTCCGCGGCGGCATCCGGTCGACCGGGCGGCGTACCGGCCAACCGTCCGCAACTCCGCGGCGGCATCCGTGGACCAGGCGGCGCACCGGCCGACCGTCCGTGACTCCGCGACGGCATGCGGTCGAGCGCCCGGTCGCCGTAAGGCTCGCGTAATAGGCGCCGACCGATCATCGGCCGAGACTGAGGTCATGCCTCGCACAGCCGCTCCGGTCCGCCCAGTCTGGTGGCCGAGGTTCACCAGCAGCGTCCGGTCCACGGCCCTGACCGCCCGGATCGGCCGGGTCCTCGGTCTCGCGTTCGGGGTCTGCTTCCTCACCGGGCTGCTGAGCACGCTGCAGTACCAGCCCCTGACCTGGTTCCCCTGGCCGGCGGTCCCGCCGTGGCTCTACCGGGTGAGCCAGGGTCTGCACGTGGCCACCGGGACCGCGTGCCTGCCGCTGATCATGATCAAGCTCTGGTCGGTCTACCCCAACCTGTTCCGCTTCCCGCCCGTCCGCTCGCTGGTCCACGCCCTGGAACGCGCCTCGATCGCGGTGCTGGTCTCGGCCTCCCTGGTGCAGCTGGCGACCGGCTTCTTCAACGCCCTCAACTGGTACCCGTTCCGCTGGGACTTCGTGGTGGTGCACCACTATCTGGCGTACGTGGTGATCGGTGCGCTCCTGCTGCACGTGGGCGTCAAGCTGCCCGACATCGTCTACGGGCTCCGGGCGCGACTGGCCGACGCCGACGTGCTGACCGAGATCCCGTGGGACGAGAACCCCGTCTCGCACAGCAACGCCGGCGAGGTCCCCCCGCCGCCCACGCCCGGTCTCAGCCGTCGCGGTGTGCTCACCGCCTCCGGGATCGGGATCGGACTCGTGGTGGCCACCTCGGTGGGCCAGACCGTCACCCCGTTGGAGCCCATCGGGCTGCTGGCCATCCGCCGCTGGCGCCAGGGACCCCAGCAGGTGCCGGTCAACCGCACCTCCGAGCAAGCCGGTGTGCGGGCCGCCGCCCTGGCGCCCGACTGGGCCCTCCAGGTGGCAGGCCCGCAGCCGTACGTGCTCACCCTCGCCGATCTCGCCGCCGCCGAGCTGACCGAGGACCGCCTCCCGCTCACGTGCGTCGCGGGGTGGAGCGTCGGGGCCAGCTGGCGCGGGCTGCGGCTGCTCGACCTGGTGACCCGGGCCGGCGGCAGCCCGCGGTCGTCGGTGCGGGTGGTGTCGCTGGAGCAGGGCGGCATCTTCACCTCGTCGACCATCGGCGGACCCCAGCTCGGCCGGGCGCTGCTGGCCACCCACCTCAACGGTGAGCGGCTGGACCTCGACCACGGCTATCCCCTGCGCCTGATCGCGCCCAACCGCGCCGGCGTGCTCAACACGAAGTGGTTGTCCCGACTGGAGGTCCAGGCATGAGACGGATCGACCTGATGCTGGTCGGCCGGGTGATCGCCATCGGCGGCGGCGTGCTGCTCGCCGCCTACGGCGCCCTCCGCCTGCTCACCGACGTGCCTGGTGCCGGTCTGCTGCGCTTGGCCGTCTGGCTGGTCGCGGCGCTGGTGATCAACGACCTGCTGCTGTCCCCGCTGGTCGTCGCCGTGGGCGCGGCGCTGCGGCGCTGGTTGCCCGACCGACCCCGCCGCTACGTCCAGGCCTTCGCGATCATGGCGGCGACGATCACCCTGGTGGCCCTCCCGATGATCCACCTCCAGGGCACCTTCCCACCGGAGAAAGCCCTGCTGCAGCAGGACTTCCGGGTCAACCTGGCGATCCTGCTGGGGCTCGCGGCCCTGCTCAGTCTGCTGGGCTACGCCCGGGATCGCCGTCGGTCCGCCCGGTCCGCGCCGTCCGAGCGGTCCGCGCCGGCTGCCGACTGAGACCCCGTCGCCGCACCAGCGCGGCGACGACCACGACCAGCCCCACGCCGTACGCCACGGCCTGCACCGCCACCACGTGGTCGAAGACGAAGGCCACGTACGCCGCCGCCCACACCGCCAGCCACTCCCAGCGACGGCTGAGGATCACCAGGACGGCCAGCGGCAGGGCGTACCACGGGTACACGGGGGTGGCCACCAGCAGACTGGCCCCGAACAACCAGCAGCAGGTCACCGCCACCGGCTCCCGACCGGACCGGACGAGGGCCAGCACGGCGAGAGCGGCGGCGACCACGGCGGCGACGACCGGTCGCACGGCCGCCGGCAGCCAGACCAGCAGGGCGAACCGCCCGCCGCTGTCGTAGCCCTCCTCGTCCAGGTAGCCCGGCAGGTAGCCGAGCACCAGGGTGCCGACGACCAGCAGGTGCGGGACGTAGCCGGCGACCGTGATCAGCAGCCCGGTGAGGGCGGTCCGCCAGCGCCCGTGGCGCAGCAGCACGGGGACGAGCAGCAGCGGTACCAGCTTGAGCGAGGCCGCCAGACCGAGGAACAGCCCGGCCCACCACAGTCGCCGAGCCCCGGCGCAGACCACCACCCCGAGCACGGCCAGGGCCACCAGGGCGTCGAGGTGTCCGCCGTTGGTGGCTTCGATCATCACCAGCGGGTTGGCGCCGTAGAGCAGGGCGACCCCCCGTCGGGGACCGAGGTCGCGGGCCAGCAGCGCGGTGGTGATCACCACCGCCGCCCCGGCCACCACCCGCAACCCCGCCAGACCCAGCGGCGCGGGCAGGGCGAACGCCAGCGCGGCGAACAGGGCCTGCGCCCCGGGCGGGTAGATGGTGTGCACCCCGGGGCGGTTGATGGCCGGCGGCCCGCCCTCAGGGAACAGCTGGCGGTCCCGCAGGAAAGCCAGCGCCTGGTCGAGCGGGACGTAGCGGTACGGGTCGATGCCCGCGACCTGCACCCGTCCGTCCCACACGTAGCGGTAGATGTCGTCGCTGGTCAGCGGGAAGACGAGCAGCCCGGTCGCCTGCACGGCCACGGTCACGATGATCACGGTGCGCAGGGACGCCGCGCCGAGGTCGTGCCGCACCCAGGCGGCCAGGCCGACGAAGACCAGGCTGATGGCCAGCAGGTGCCAGCCCCAGGCCACGTGGGCGGCCATCGAGAAGACGAGCGCGACGTCGGCGACGACCATGATCATCGCGGCGACCGCGAGCCGTCGGCCCGACGGCGGCCGACCGGTCACGAGGCGGTGCGGAGGGCGACGAAGCTGCGCTGCCCGGCCTGCCAGACCTCGGTGACGATCAGGTCCAGCGCCGCCGCGACCCGCAGCAGCGGCCGGATCCCGATGGCCGCCCAGGGCACCGGGTCGGAGCGACCGGCTCGGTGACTGAGCACGACCGCGTACGCCTCGTCCCGCTCCGGGTCGGGGTCGAGCTCGCCGATGATCAACCCGCCGGCGCCGACGATCTCCCGGCAGCGTCGGAGCAGTGCGGCCACGTCACCGCCGATGCCGATGTTGCCGTCGAGCAGCAGGGCGGTCCCCCACCGGCCCTCGCCGGCCAGCGGCAGGGTCAGGTCCCGCCGCAGCACCTGGCCGCCCGCCCGTCGGCCGACCGCGACGGCCACGGTCGAGATGTCGATGCCCAGCACGGCCCGGCCCGAGCCCTGCAGCGCCGCCACCATCCGCCCCGGTCCGCAGCCGATGTCGAGGACCGGCGCCTCGCAGCGCGCCACGACCATCTGGTCGACGTGGTCGGCGGGCCGGGTCCACCGCTGGAGATCGACCTCCAGGGTCGCGTTCCCGGGCGGCCCGGACACGCGGTGCACGGCCACCGCGGCGCCGGCGTACAGGTCGTCGAACAGCCGGTCGGCGCTCTGCCGTGGTCGGGCGGCGACGAGCTCGCGGTGGCGGCGCGAGAAGGTCAGGTCGGGCCATCCTGCCGCCACGCAGTCGGCGTCCGCGGGCTCGTCGACGTCCCGCAGCGGTGGTAGCAACGCCACGGCCAGGCCGAGGTCGATCAGCCGTCCGAGCTGCGCCGCCCCGGTGCGG
>JBMDXL010000237.1:0-17768 GCA_048594465.1 Microlunatus sp.
GGCCACCTCGCCCGCGCCCGGTCCGGCGGATCCCGCCGCCCCGGGCGCCGTGTGCGGGGCGCCCCGGGCCGGGGGGTCCTTGGCCCAGGCGAACGGGTCGAACCGCCCCCGGATCAGACCCGGCAGCGGCGGGAGCGCGGCGTAGGCGGCGTGCACCCGGCGGCGGTGGGCGATCTCGCCCGGGTCCAGGACGTCGCCGGACAGCGCCTCCAGGATCTCGGTCAGGTCGAGGAAGAAGATGTCGTCACCCAGCCCGGTCAGCTCGCCGGCCCGCAGCACGAACGCCCGGAGCACCCAGAAGTAGCGGATCACCTCGCTCCGGGCCAGCTCGCGGTTCCGCGCGATCCGGCCCCACTGGTCGACCTGGCGGCGGAGCAGCCACGCCTGCAGCGGGAAGCGGTGGTTCAGCCGGATCCAGGCGAGCTCGCGGATCTGCGCCTGCTGGTGCTGGCGGCTCTCCAGCGAGGCGGCGACCTCGGGGCTGCGCTCGGCGCGCTGCCGGGCCAGCCAGGCCGGGTCCTCCCCCGACCGCGGGGTCGAGATCTCGAACTCGTGCGGCCCGCGGTGGCCGTAGCGCTGGTTGAACGTCTCCTCGTCGATGGTCCCGGCGTCCAGGGCGTCGAGACCCTCGAGCAGGTCCAGGCTGGCCAGCCGACCGGCCTGTCCCAGTCCGGCGGTGACGGCGTTGGCCCCGGCCGGCCCGACCATCTGCAGCAGCCGCTTGCGGGTGCTGACGAAGGAGGCGCCGCTGCTCCGGGTGGCCGCCGACAGCATCAGGCTGGCCTTGTGGAACTCCGGCTCCAGCGTCGAGGACCACAGCCTGGCCAGCGCGGCGGGGTCGTCGACGGCGGCGATCTCGGTCCGCCGGCGGGCGCACAGCTCGGGATGGGCGGCCAGGTAGCTGTCGAGGCGGCGGACGTCGCGCCGGGCCTCCGAGAGCACGTGCAGCGCCACCGGGACGACCGCGGTGACCACCCGCGACCAGCGGGCCGGCACGGGCGGGATCTCGACGTCCTCGGGCAGGTGCCCGAACACCTCCTCGGTGAGCGCCCGGAAGCTCTGCTCGTTGACCCCGACGATGCCGCTGAGCGCCTTCATCACGCTGACGTTCAGGTAGATGTGGCCGCCGATCCGGCCGTACCCGACGTACGGCGGGATGGAGGCGGTGGCCATGGCGTCGGACAGGAAGATCTGCGCCATCGACCAGCTCGCCGGGGTCATCACGTCGGGGATGGCCTCGCCGACGTTGGTGTAGGTCCACAGGAAGTCGCCGCGGTAGCTGTCGTTCCAGGGGTCGCCGCGGCGACACGTGGTCACCGGCCGGGCCTGCAGGATGAACAGCTCGTCGGCGACCCGGCACCACTCGATGTCCACCGGCTGCTGGAAGAGCGCCTCGATCCGGCGACCGAGCCGGGCCAGCCGGAGCGCCTGCGCCTTGGGCAGGCTGGGTCGGTGCCGGAGGTTCGCCGGCACCGGGGCGAGGGCGGTGCCGTCGGCTGTCCGGACCGTCATCACCGTCTTGGCCGCGGTGCGCTGCCGGGTCACCCGTCCCGACCGTCGGTCGACGACCACCGTGTCGGGGGTGACGTCGCCGCCCACCACGGCCTCGCCGAGGCCCCACGCGGCGTTGATGGTCAGGGCGCTGTCGAGCCCGGTGACCGGGTCGACGGTGAACATCACCCCGGACGCCTCGGCGTTGACCATCCGCTGGACCACCACGGCGACCGCCACGGCGGCGGGCACGCCCTGCCGGGCCCGGTAGGCCAGCGCCCGGACCGACCAGGCCGACGCCCAGCAGCGACGGACCGCATCGACCAGGGAGTCGGTGTCACCGATGTCGAGGAAGCTGTCCTGCTGCCCGGCCGAGGAGCCGTCGGGGAGGTCCTCCGCGGTCGCCGACGAGCGGACCGCGACCCGACCGAAACCGAGGCCGGCGTAGCCCTCCCGGATCTGGTTGACCACGCTGGACGGCAGGTCGCCGGCCGCGAAGGCGGTGGTGATGATGCTGGACACCCGCTCCAGACCCACGGAGTCGGTGGGGTCGAGCCGGCGGGTGAGCTGGGTGATCACCGGACCGAGTCCGTTGCCGGCCACGAACGCCGCGTACGCGTCGGTGGTCAGGCAGAAGCCGTCCGGCACCGGGAAGCCCGCCTCGGTCAGCCGGACCAGGGACGCGCCCTTGCCGCCGAGCAGCGCCACCTCGCCACCCGGTGCGCTGAACGGGTGGACGTAGCTGGTGTGCAGGGTGACGGTCACGGGTCGAGCTCCTCATCCACAGTGGCTGGACTCACCCTATGACCGCGGGTCGTGCCGGTGGCTCCGGCTCGGCCTCAGCTCACGAGCAGGGCGATGAGGATGCTCGCGATGAAGATCACCGCGAAGGCGATCACGACGACCAACGACGCCACCACGCAGCCGGAGGCGCGGGCCCGGGACAGCACCACCGGTGCCCCGGTGGTCAGGTTGGTGACGGACTCGAGCTGGACGACCCCGGTCGGTGGCAACGGCGCCGGGGCCTGGACCAGGTCACCCTCGGCGATCATCCCCTGCAGCTGCCGCCCCCGCATCTCCACCTGCAGGGCCGGGAGCGTCGCACCGTTCGGCGCCCGACGGTGCAGCCGGTACGTCATGATCACCTGGGCGACCGAGTTCTCCCCGCCGCCCTCGTTGCGGACGTTGACCGCGTACGCGATCCCCAGCCGCGGGTCGGTGGCGGTGGCCAGCTCGGCGGCCGACGGCTCACGACCGGACGGCTCGGGCAGCAGAGGTCCACTCATGGCCGCATTCTCGCCGGTCGCAGGCTCACGCCCCCTGACCCCCGCCCGGCCCCGAGGTCACAGAGTGCGCACAGGCTCTCTCACTCCCCGCCACAGGGCGGCCACGCAGGCTGAGCGCATGGTCTCGACCCTCTCCGTCCCCACCCCGGTCGCTCCCCCGGCGGAGCCGCCCCCCGCGCCCGCCCGCGCCCGCCGGTGGCCACTGATCGGTGTCGTCGTGCTGCTGGTGGCCACGGCGGCGCTCTACCTCACCGACCTGACCAACAGCGGGGACGCGAACTCCTTCTACGCCGCGGCGGTGAAGTCCGGGACCGAGTCGGTCACCGCCTGGATCTTCGGCTCGCTCGACGCCGGCAACGCGATCACCGTCGACAAGCCGCCGGGCGCGCTGTGGTTGATGGTCCTCTCGGCCCGGCTGTTCGGCTTCTCCTCGTTCTCCATGCTGCTGCCCCAGGCGCTCCTCGGCGTCGGCACGGTGGCCCTGACCTGGGCGACGGTCCGCCGCTGGGCGGGCGACGCCGCCGGCCTGGTCGCCGGGGCCGTGGTCATGCTGACCCCGGTGGCCGCGCTGATCTTCCGGTTCAACAACCCCGACGCGCTGCTGGTGTTCGTGATGACCCTGGGCGCGTACGCCGTCGTCCGGGCCGTGGACGCCGGTCGCGGGCTGGCCGCCCGCTCGGCGCACTCGGCCCTGGCCTGGATGGTGGTGGCCGGCGCGGCGATCGGGTTCGGCTTCCTGACCAAGATGGCCGAGGCCTTCCTGGTCCTCCCGGCCCTCGGTCTGGTCTACCTGGTGGCCTCACCGCTGCGGCTGCGGTCGCGGCTGCTCCACCTGGTGGCCGCCCTGTCGTCCATGATCATCTCGGCGGGCTGGTTCGTCGCCCTGGTAGCGCTCTGGCCGGCCGCCGCCCGTCCCTACATCGGCGGCTCGGAGAACAACTCCCTGTGGGAGCTGGCCCTGGGCTACAACGGTCTGGGCCGGCTGCTCGGTCGGTCGGCGAGCGGCGGGGCCGCGGGCGCCGGAGCGGGCCCGGGTGGCGGCGGGGGCATGGGCGGCGGCACCGGCTTCGGTGGTGAGGCCGGTCTGCTGCGGATGGTCAACACCGCGTTCGGCGGCGAGATCTCCTGGTTCCTGCCGGCTGCCCTGCTCGGTCTGGTGGCCTTGCTGGCGCTCACCTGGCGCGCGCCCCGGGGGGACACCCTGCGGGCGTCGGCCCTCCTGTGGGGCGGGTGGCTGGTCGTCTCGGCGGGGGTCTTCTCGTTCATGGACGGGACGATCCACCCGTACTACGCGGTCGTCCTCGCCCCGGCCATCGGTGGTCTGGTCGGCACCGCGGGAGTCGCCCTGTGGCGCCGGCACCGGTCCCTGGTGCCCCGCCTGGCCCTGGCCTCGATGATCATCGCCACCGCCGTCTGGGGGACCTATCTGATGGGTCGCGACGCCGCCGGCTGGCTGAGCTGGCTGCGCTGGTCGATGCTCGGCGCGGGCGTGCTGGGCGGGCTGGCGCTGGCCCTGTCCACTGCGCGGCTGCGGCGCCTCGCGGTGGCCGGGGTGCTGGTCGGCGCCGTCGGCGCCTCCGCCGGAGCCGCCGCCTGGACCGTGGCGACGGCCGCCAGCGGGCACACCGGGTCGATCCCGACCTCGGGCCCGAGCGTGGCCCGCGCGATGCAGGGCGGTCCCGGCGGGACGGCTCAGGGCTTCCCGGGAGGTCGCCAGGCCGGCGGGTCCACCACCGGCACCCCGCCCACGGGTGGGGCACCCGGGGGCGGTGGTCGCGGGGCCGGCCAGGGCGGCAGCACCGACACCGCGCTGGTCGACCTGCTGAACGCCACCGACACCCGCTGGTCGGCCGCGGTGATCGGCAGCCAGAGCGCCGCCGGCTACATCCTGTCCACCGACACCGCCGTGATGGCGATCGGCGGTTGGGGCGGCGGCGACGACTCCCCCACGCTGGCCCAGTTCCAGGCGTACGTGAAGGCGGGCGACATCAGCTACTTCATCGCCTCCGACGGTGGCGGCGGCGGTGGACGTGGTGGCGGCACCGACTCGGCGGCCGCGCAGATCACGGCGTGGGTGGAAGCCACCTACACCGCGACCACGGTCGGCGGGGCCACGGTCTACGACCTCACCTCGTCCTGACCACCCGGGCTGCCGCGGACCGTCAGACCCGGTGGGCGTGACGCGCGCCCGCCCGCGCCAGCAGATAGGCCCGGCGTCGGTAGGGATCCGGCTCCGGTCGGGGACCCGCCGGCGGCTCGGCCGCCCGGGACGGGGCGTGGTGGTCGAAGACGGACTCGACCGACCCCTCGCCCCGGGTCAACCCGGGTAGCTGGTCGGTCAGCGCCGGCAGCGTCCGGGCCGGGACGAGCGCCTCCAGGTCGACCAGGTCCCCGGTCGTGGTCGGGGCGGTCGGCACCCCGTCGGCGCCCACCACCGCCGACAGCACACCGGTCACCGTGTCGTCGGGGATCTCCAACCGGACCCGCTGGATCGGCTCGCAGACCACGGTGCCCGCCGCGGTCAGAGCCGCGGCCAGGACGAGCGGGGTCAGGTGCCGGAAGTCCCCGGCGGTGCTGGACATCGACTTGTCGAAGGTGGCGTGCGCATGGCTCTGCCGCGGGGCGTAACCGGTCGCGATCAGGGTGACCGTGCAGTCCTGCACCGGCCAGCCGTGCGGTCCGTGGCCGAGGGCCTCGGGCACCGTCTCCGCCACCGCACGGAAGAACGCCGGCGGCAGGGTGCCCAGCCGGTCGCCGGCCACCCGGTAGCGGGTCCCGGAGCCGGGCGGTCCCGGCTCCACCCGCAGCCCCACCCCGGCCAGGAACGGGTTGGCGTCGCTGTGGATGATCTCGACGGCCTCGCCGGTCCCGCGGACGCGCTCGACGCAGACCACGGTGGTCGGGGCTAAGTCGACCCGCAGACCGTGGTCGACGGCCAGCGTCGCCTCGATCACCTCCTTCTGCACCTCACCGAACAGCGAGACGCGCAGCTCGTCACCCACCCGGCGGACGCCGATCAGGGGGTCCTGGGCCGCGAGGTCGGTGAGGGCGGCGAAGAGGTCGCCGGCCCGACCGGGGGGCTCGGCGGTGATCACGGTCTCCAGACTGGGACGGTCGAAGCTCCAACGGCGACGGGGATCCGGGAGGCCGATCGGGTCCCCGATCCGCAGCTCCGCCGGACCTCGGACGCGACCGATCTGACCGGCCCGCAGCACGTCGGTCGGGACGGGTGGGCCGCCGTCGTACACCTCGATCCCGGTGATCTTGCCGCCACGCCGGCCCTCCGGGCTGCGCAGCCGCTCGCGGAGCCGCAGCCGACCGGCCGCCAGCCGCACGTAGCTGACCCGGCTGCCACCCTCGGTGTCGATCTTGAACACCGTGCCGGACAGGGGCTCGGCCGATCGGTCCCCGGTCAGCGGCAGCAGCTCGGGCAGGACACGCACCAGCTCCGGCACCCCGGCACCGGTGACCGCGGAGCCGAACAGCACCGGCACGACGGCGCCGGACACCGACGCCGTGGCCAGGCTGTCCCGCAGGTCCTCCGCGGTGACCGCGGCCGGCTGGTCGACGTAGCGCCGCGTCAGCTCAGGATCGTGGTCGGCCAGCGAATCCAACCAGTCGTACGGGTCGGCGGGCCGGACCGAGGCCGTCGGGTCGCCGAGCGCGCCGACCCGTTGCAGGACGACCAGCGGTGCGGTCAGCCGACGGCGGATCTGGTCGACCACCTGGTCGAGGCTGCGCCGGGTGATGTCGATCTTGTTGACGAAGATGATCACCGGCAGACCCAGGCGCCGCAGCGCCCGGAAGAGGATCCGGGTCTGGGCCTGCACCCCGGCGGCGGCCGAGACCACCAGCACCGCCGCGTCCAGCACCGCCAGGGAGCGCTCCACCTCGGCGAGGAAGTCGGGGTGGCCCGGGGTGTCGATCAGGTTGACCACGAGGTCGTCCAGCCGGAACGACGCGACGGCCGCGCGGATGGTGATCCCCCGGGCGCGCTCGAGCGCGAGCGCGTCGGTCTGGGTGGTGCCGTCGTCGACCCGACCGGGCCGGCCGATGACGCCGGTGTGGAAGAGGAGCTGTTCGGTGAGGGAGGTCTTACCGGCGTCGACGTGCGCGACGACGCCGAGATTCAGGGTGGGCAACGGGCGTCATGTCCTCGAGATCGATGGTGGTCGGTCGGGTCATGCGCGCTGCTCGCACTCTGATGTCCTCTCTGTGGGTGGTGACCTGGCTGGTGATCGGTCGACTCCGGCTGGGTGACCGGTCGATGGGGGCGAGTGAACCACCGCCCGCCGGTCGCGGCAAGGCGTTTTCCGCCCGGTCCGGTGGCCGAGGGCGGGCGGGGAGGGGGCCTCGGTCAGCGCCGGGGGGCGCCGGCCTGGTCGCCCCGGACGGCGGGCGCCACGCCGCTCACGCGGCGGCGGGCCAACCGGTTCACCAGGGTGGAGAGCATGTAGTAGTAGCCGTACGAGACCACCACGGTGTGCACGAGTCCGAGGCGGAACCGCCGGGGCGAGGTGCTGACCACGTTCCCGGCGTCCCACAGCACCGGCCCCAGGGCGCGCAGCCGCCGGAGCAGGTCGACCTCGTCCCCGCCCTGGGTGAGGCGGGTGTCGTAGCCGGGGAACCCCTGCCGTCGGAAGGCGACGTTGGTGGCGGTCAGGTACGAGGGACGGCCGCTGACCCGCGCGACCAGCGCCACCAACCCGAACCCGACCCGGGGGAAGACCCGACCCCACCAGGGCGGGTCGGCGTAGCGGCAGGGGCCGGCGATGGCCACCGCATCCGGACGGTTCCGCAGCCGGCTGTCGATCCGCCGCAGCCAGTCCTGCGGGTGGGTGGTGTCGGCGTCGGTGGACACCACGAACTCCCCGCGGGCGACGTCGACGCCGGCCTGCCGGGCGTCGCAGACGCCGCGACGCGGCTCCGAGACCACCCGGGCCCCGTACGCGTGGGCGATCGCCGCGGTCTCGTCGTCGCTGCCGTTGTCGACCACGATGATCTCGAAGTCGGCGTCCAGCTCCTGCCGGCTCAGCGAGGCGAGGGCTGCCGGCAGCGCCGCGGCCTCGTTGTAGGCGGGCACCACCACCGAGAACCTCACCGCTGGGCCAGCTCGCGGTCGGTGATCGGCCGGGCCGTCGACAGCGGGCGGCGAGGCACCGCCAGGAGCACGAGTCCGCCGGCCACGGCCAGTCCGGCCAGCACCGCGAAGACCGGTCCGAACGCAGCCGCGGCGGAGGCGCCGTCGGCCAGGCGGGTGGTGATCACCCCGCCAGCGTAGGCAGAGCCGATCAGCACCCCGATCTCGCGGGTGAAGCCGTTCATCGACGTGGCGGCTCCGACCCGGCCCTCCTCGACGGCGTTCTGCACCATCACCACCAGCACCTCCCAGGCGACGCCGATCCCCAGGCCCAGGACCGCCAAGGCGATGCCGACCGGCGCCAGCGCCGGTTCCGGGCCGAGCACGGCCAGCAGCGCCAGCGCCCCGGCCGCCATCCCGGCCCCGATCACCGGCAGCGGCCGGTGGACGCCGGTGCGACCGACCACCTGGGCGGAGACGATCGTGCCGACGGCCAGCCCACCGACCAGGGTCAGCATCCACAGCCCGGCGGTCACCGGGCTCAGCCCCAGACCCAGCTGCAGGTAGGTCGGCAGATAGCCGACGGCGCCGAACAGGGCGGCGCCCAGCACCAGACCGGCCAGGGCGACCAGGGCGAAGATGCGGATCCGGAACAGCCCCACCGGCAGCAGATCCCGGGACCGCCAGCGCGGGACCACCTGACCCGGGGGTCGCCGCGGCAGCAGCCACAGGCCCGCGAGCACCGCCAGCCCGCCCACCGGCAGGTTGATCCAGAAGGTCCAGCGCCAGCCGGGTCCCTCGGCCAGCCAGCCCCCCAGCAACGGCCCCGCCACGGCCGCCGCGGCGAAGACCGCCCCGATGGCGCTCATCACCGGGGCACGGTCACGGACCGGCAGCACGTCGGCCACGGCGGCCTGGACCAGCACGAGCATCCCGCCCGCACCGAGTCCCTGGACCACCCGGGCCACGATCAGCACCGCCATCCCGGGGGCCAGGGCGCCGATCACCGAGCCGACCATGATCAGCAGCAGGGCCACCAGGATGACCGGCCGGCGACCCCACCGGTCGCCCAGCGCACCGTAGAGCGGCAGCACCCCGGTGGCCGCCAGCAGGTAGGCGGTGTTGACCCACATCAGGTCCCCCACCCCGTCCAGCTCGTCCACGATGGTCGGCAGGGCGGCCGCCACCATCGACTGGTCCAGCTCGGACAGCAGCAGCCCGGCCATCAGGGCGGCGAGCAGGGGGTACAGCCGCGGCTCGGGCAGCAGCCGGCGGCGGGTCCGGCGCCGGGTCACGCGGTCAGGCATAGGCGTCCACCCCGAGCAGCCGGTCGACGGTGGTGAAGCCGTAGCCGCGGCGACGGAGCCGGTCGATCAGGGGTCCCACGGCGGCCGCGGTCTGCCCGCGGAAACCGCCCCGGGACTCCCGACCGTCGTGCAGGATGATCATGGCGCCGGGAGCGGCGGCCCGCTCGGCGCCCGCGACCAGCCGGGGCGGCTCGGGCTGGAAGACCTCCAGCGGGTGGACGAAGGTGCCGGAGACGACCTGCGACCCGGTGCCCGCGATGCCCCGCAGGACCCACGGCCAGTGACACAGCCACGGCGGCCGGTAGAGCCGCGGCGCGACCCCGGCGATCTCGGCGAGAGCCAGGCGGCCCAGCGTCACCTCGGCCCGCTGGTCCACGTCGCGCAGGTAGCTGCCCAGCTCGTGGGTGAGGCTGTGGTTGCCGAGCACGTGACCCTCGTCGACCACCCGGCGGGTGGTCTCCGGGTGCCGCTGCGCGCACCGGCCCACCTGGAAGAAGGTGCCGGGCACCCCCCGATCGGCCAGGGTGTCCAGGATCATCGACGTCCACGGCTCGTTGGGGCCGTCGTCGAAGGTCAGCGCCACCACCCGCTCGGTGCCCGGGCCCGCGTACGGGAAGTCGCCGAACAGCTGGGAGCGGGAGCCGAAGCCCAGCCGCAGGCCGGCGACGACCGCGACCGAGACGGCCAGGGTGCCGGCGGCGGGCAGGGAGACGCGCATACCGGTGGTTCAGCGATCCAGGACGCCGCGGATGCGGGCCACGGCCTCGGTCAGCACCGCCGGCGCGGTGGCGAAGTTGAGCCGGACGTGTCCTTCCCCGCCGGGCCCGAAGTCCGGTCCGCTGTTCAGCGCCACCCGGGCGCGGTCCAGCAGGACCTCGGCCGGGTCGCCCGCCAACCCGAGCCCCCGGCAGTCCAGCCAGGCCAGGTAGGTCGCCTCCGGCAGGCGCCAGCGGATCTCGGGCAGCTCGGTGGCGAGCAGGGTGTCGAGCAGGTGCCGGTTGGCGTCCAGCCCGGCCAGGTGCTCGGCCAGCCAGTCCCGGCCCTCGGTCAGGGCGACGGCGTGGGCCAGCACGCCGACCGAGCTGGCGCTGTGGTCGAGGGTGGCCGGCAACCCGCTGGTCAGCTCGTCCACCGCCCCGGCGCCGGGCACGATCAGGGCCGCCTTCACCCCGGGCAGGTTGAAGGCCTTGGAGGCCGAGTGGACCGCGTACGCCCGCTCGCTCCCGGGCACCGTCAGGTACGGGGTGAAGGTGGCCCCGGGGTGGATCAGCGGAGCGTGGATCTCGTCCACCACGACCCGCGCCCCGTGCTCCTCCGCGAGTCCGGCCAGCCGCTCGAGCTCGACCCGCCGGTGGGCGACCCCGGTGGGGTTGTGGGGGTTGCACAGGGCCAGGGTCGGGGCCCGTCCTTCGGCCCGTACGGCAGCGAACGCAGCGGCCAGAGCGTCCAGGTCCAGCCGCCCGGTGTCGGTCAGCCCGACGGGGCGGACCGCCAGCCCCGCGATGGCCGGGAGGTCGAGGAAGGGCGGGTAGACCGGCGTGGTCAGCACCAGGACCCCGTCGGGCGGCGTCACCAGCCGCACCAGGTGCGCCATCCCGGTCATCACGTCGGTGGTGTGCCGGAGGGTGTCGGGGTCCACCGACCAGGCCCAACGGTCGTCGGCGAAGGACGCCAGCGCCTCCGGGTAGGCACGCCCCCAGGGATAGCCGACCGCTCCGGTCCGCGCCGCCGTGACGATCGCGTCGACGACCGGGGCGGCCAGCTCGGTGTCCATCTCCGCGACCCACAGCGGGAGCACGTCGGGCGGGTGGGCCTGCCACTTCAGCGTCTGCCGCCCGACGAGGTCGGCCAGGGAGTAACGCTCGAACGGGTTCGCCACGTCCCCCAGTCTGCGACACTGACGCTTGTGCCCGATGCCTCCCGCCGCTGTGCCGTGATCTTCAACCCGGTCAAGGTGAGTCCCCAGTTCCGCGAGCGGGCGACCACGACCCTGGACCGGGCGGGATGGAGTGACGTCCTGTGGTTGGAGACGAGCGAGGACGACCCGGGGCAGGGCCGCTCGGCCGAGGCGTTGCAGGCCGGGGTCGACCGGGTCGTCGTGGCCGGCGGTGACGGCACCGTCCGGGCGGTGGCGGAGGCCATGGCCGGGTCCGGTACCCCCCTCGGCATCGTGCCGGCCGGCACGGCCAACCTGCTCGACTACAACCTCGGGCTGCCGCGGACCGAGGAGCCCGCACTCGAGGTCGCCGCCGCGGGGACGATCCGTGACATCGACCTGGTCAAGATCACCGTGGACGGGGACCGGACGCAGCACTTCGCGGTGATGGCCGGCGCCGGGCTGGACGCGATGATCATGGACGAGGTCAGCAGCGACCTGAAGAAGACGATCGGCACCGCCGCCTACTTCCTGGCCGCAGGCAAGGCGCTGGGACGGTTGCCGATGTCGGTGCGGGTGAAGGTCGACGACCGGCCGATCAAGCACCACAAGGCGATGATGGTGCTGATCGGCAACGTGGGCGGGATCCCGCCGAACATCGACCTGATCCCCGGAGCGGTGGCCGACGACGGCCTGCTCGACGTGATGGTGGCGTCGCCGCGCCGGGTCCGGGACTGGCTCAAGATCATCGGCCGGATGATCATCCGGCGGCAGCGCAAGGACGACGCGCTCGAGCTGCGCCGGGGCACGCGGGTGGAGGTGGCTCTGAAGAAGCCGGAGACCTACCAGCTGGACGGTGACGTGGAGGGCGAGTTCACCCGGTTGGTCGCCGAGGTCGCCCCCGGCGCCCTGCGGGTCGTGGTCGCCTCCACGGAGGCCGGCCCCGGCACGAGGACCACGAGCGAGACCCCGACCAGCTGACCCGGCCGGCGCTGGAGGATCCGGTCGTGACCGGGCCGGCTAGGAGCGCATCACCGCGACGCGCTCGATCAGGTCCTCCAACGCGGCCTCGAACTCGACCTCGAAGCCGCCGTCCTTCAGCTCCTCGGACATGGCCGAGATCATCGGGTACGACGACAGGTCGTCGTTCTCGATGAAGGCCAGGTTGACCTTCTCGGTGACCGTGAGGTCCTCCAGGGTGCCGGACTCCAGCAGCAGCGAGCCGAGCAGGAAGGTCGCGAACGACCGGTAGACCGCGACGCTCACCCGGGGGGCGAAGCCGTAGTCGTGCAGACCCTGCAGGAAGGACTCGACCCAGCGCAGACTGCGCAGCGGCGGACGCAACCAGGGCGCCGAGGGTGGCCGGGTCGCCACCAGCGGGAAGATCCGGGGGTGCCGGACGGCGATGGTGCGAACCGCGTGCGCCTGCATCTGCAGGTACTCCTGCCAGCTGGTGGACCGACCGCCGACGTTGGTCGTCTCGTAGAGCTCGTCCATGACCATCTCCACCACCCCGTCGAGCAGCTGCTCGCGACCGGGGACGTAG
This sequence comes from Microlunatus sp., assembly GCA_048594465.1. GTDB lineage: Bacteria > Actinomycetota > Actinomycetes > Propionibacteriales > Propionibacteriaceae > Microlunatus. Next base: position 12,587 of record JBMDXL010000237.1, read on the forward strand.
CGGTAGAGCGCCATCGCCTCGACACCGAGGTGGGCTCCCAGTCGGCGCATGGTCAGCTTGGCCAGACCGTTCACGTCGATGAACTCGACGGCGGCGTGCAGGATGCGCATCTGATCCAGTGGCCGCCGGGGAACTGCGGTCGCCGACTCGACGTCCGCCTCGGACCCGTCCGTCCCGGCTGGACCCTTCTTGTCGTCCATGGTTCGTTCCCTCGCTCGGTGGATGTCGCACCCCCGGGACGCCAGACGGCTGAGACCCGGCACCGCTGATGATGTGTGGAACCCGGCTCGCCGTATGGGTATTTACAATGTAAACTCCAGTGACTACCCTGAGGAAGTCCATGGTCCGCATTTCTTGCTACGCATCGTAGTGAGAACGGGTGCGGATCGAAGGAGAGGGATCAGCATGAGTGGTGTGGACAAGGCCAAGGCGAAGGCCGAAGAGCTCAAGGGCGTCGCCAAGGAGAAGATCGGCGACGCGACCGACAACCAGCGCCTCGAGGGCGAGGGTGTGGCGGATCAGGCGTCCGGCAAGGCCAAGCAGGCCGCCGAGGACGTCCGTCAGGCCGGCGAGGACATCACCCGCTGATCCCGTCCCCGACTGAGTGACGACCCGTCACTCCCCCAACGTGGCCCACCTGTTCCCGCCGGTCAGGTGGGCCGCACCATGTCCGGGGCCGAATAGCCCTCCGCGTCGTACCCGAGACCGCGGCCGCCTCGCGACTAAGGTGATCCGAGCAGCCTGTGAGCAGCACCGGCGCGACGACTCCTGGAGGACACCCCGATGGCCAAAACCGTGATCACGTTCGGCACCTTCGACGTGCTGCACGTGGGCCACATCCGGGTGCTGAACCGGGCGGCCGAGCACGGCGACCGGCTGATCGTCGGGGTCTCCTCCGACGCGCTGAACTTCTCCAAGAAGGGCCGCAACCCCGTCTTCACCCAGGACGAGCGGGTCGAGCTGGTCTCCAACCTCAAGGTCGTCGACGACGTGTTCGTCGAGGAGAGCCTCGAGCTGAAGCGCGACTACATCACCTCCCACGGGGCCGACGTGCTCGTGATGGGTGACGACTGGACCGGCAAGTTCGACTGGGTGTCCGTCGTCTGCGAGGTCATCTACCTGCCGCGGACGCCGTCGGTGTCGAACACCGAGATCATCGAGCACATCGTCACCACCCGACCGGCCGGCGGGGCCTGATCTGGCTGTCCTGCTCGACCTGACCCCGCTGCGGGTCAGTCCGGAGTTCCGGCGCCTGTGGGCGGGGCTGAGCCTGTCCAACCTCGGCACCCAGCTGAGCGTGGTGGCCGTGGGGCTGCAGATCTACGACATCACCCGGTCGACCTTCTCCGTCGGTCTGCTGGGCATCTTCGCCCTGGTCCCGCTGGTCCTGCTCGGTCTCTACGGCGGCGCGCTCGTCGACGCGTACGACCGCCGGAGGGTCGCCCTCTTCTCCGGCCTCGGGTTGTGGGTGGTCGTGCTGGGGCTGGTCGTCCAGGCCGTGCTCGGGCTGGAGTCGGTCGGTCTGCTCTACGGGCTGGTGGCGTTGCAGTCGGCCGGTTTCGCCATCAACAACCCGGCCCGGACCGCGATCATCCCGCGGCTGGTCGAGCCGCGGCTGCTGCCGGCCGCCAACGTGCTGCAGACGGTGGCCTGGAACATCGCCCTCACCGTCGGTCCGCTGATCGCCGCGTTCCTGGTGGCGGGACCCGGCTTCGGGGCGGCGTACGCGGTCGACGCCGTTCTGTTCACCGCTGCGCTGTGGGCTCTGTGGCGACTGCCCGACCTGCCACCGATGGTCGGTGCCGACGACAAGCCGCTGAAGCTGGGGCTGGGCGCGGTTGTCGACGGATTCCGCTACCTGGCCACCCGGCCCAACGTGCGGATGACCTTCGTGGTGGACCTGATCGCCATGATCATCGCCATGCCGCGGGTGCTGTTCCCCGCGGTCGGGGTGCTGTTCCTGGGCGGCGGCGCCTTCACCACCGGGGTGCTGAGCGCGGCCTTCGCGGCCGGCGCCGTGCTGGCCGGTCTGTTCTCCGGCGGGCTGGTCCGGGTCGTCCACCAGGGCCGGGTGATCACGGCGGCGATCGTGGCCTTCGGTCTGGCCGTGGCCGGCTTCGGCGGGGTGCTGCTCGTGCTGGGACCCACCCGTCCCCCGGCGGCCCTGTGGATCCCGCTCGTAGCGGCCGGTCTGTTCCTGGCCCTCGCCGGTGGGGCCGACGCGGTCAGCTCCGTCTTCCGCCAGACCATCCTGCAGTCGGCCACCCCCGACGACATGCGCGGTCGGCTGCAGGGCATCTTCATCGTGGTGGTGGCCGGCGGGCCGCGGCTGGGTGATCTGGTGCTCGGCACCGCCGCCACCTGGACCGCGGAGAGCTGGGCCGCTCTCGGCGGCGGGCTGCTCTGTGTCGTGCTGGTCCTGGTCGTCACCTCCGCGCAGCGCGGGTTCTGGGCGTACGACGCCCGCGACCCCCGCCCGTGACGGAATCACGGACGTGGCCGATGCGTTAAGTTCGTCGTTGGCATACCCCGGTCCGCTGCCGCCGCGGACCTCGACCGGAGGGCGTGAAGCGCACCGATGACCGAGACCCCGGCACCGTACCGGGAGACACCTCCCCCGCGGCGCATCCGGATCCCCGACCTGGCCCAGGCCAAGGTGCGCGGTGAGCGGTGGGCGATGCTGACCAGCTACGACACCTACACCGCCGCTCTGTTCGAAAGAGCCGGCGTCTGGGCGCTGCTGGTGGGTGACTCCGCGGCCAACACGGTCTACGGCTACGACTCCACCCTGCCGATCACCGTCGACGAGCTGATCCCGCTGGCCCGGGCCGTGGTCCGCAGCACCCACCGCAGCCTGGTGGTGGCCGATCTGCCGTTCGGCTCGTACGAGGAGGGCCCCAACCAGGCCCTGGCCACGGCCACCCGCTTCATGAAGGAAGCCGGGAGCCACGCCGTCAAGCTCGAGGGTGGGGTCCGGGTGGTGGACCAGATCCGCAAGCTGGTCGCCGCGGGCATCCCGGTGATGGGCCACATCGGCTTCACCCCGCAGAGCGAGCACGCCCTCGGCGGCTACCGGGTCCAGGGCCGCGGGGACGACGCCGCCGACTCGGTGCTGGCCGACGCGCACGCGGTGGCCGAGGCGGGCGCCTTCGCGCTGGTGCTGGAGATGGTGCCGACCGACGTCGCCAAGCGGGTCACCGCCGAGCTGGACATCCCCACCGTGGGGATCGGCGCCGGACCGGACTGCGACGCCCAGGTGCTGGTCTGGCAGGACATGCTCGGTCTGCGGACCGGTCGGCTGCCCCGTTTCGTCCGCCGCTACGCCGACCTGGACGCCGTCATGTCCGAAGCGGTCGGGCGCTACGTCGACGAGGTGCGTACGGGGTCGTTCCCGGCGCAGGAACACACCTTCGACGGAGGGTGGTCGTGAAGGTCGCGACCAGCGTCGCCGAGCTCGACGCGGTCCGCACCGAGCTGCTGACCGCCGGCACACCCCGACCGCATCTGGCGTTCGTGCCCACCATGGGCGCCCTCCACGAGGGGCACCTGTCGCTGGTCCGGTTGGCCCGGGGCGTGGCCGACCTGGTCGTGATGAGCATCTTCGTCAACCCGCTGCAGTTCGGCCCCAACGAGGACTACGCCCGCTATCCCCGCACCCTCGAGATCGACCTGGCCCGGGCCGAGCAGGCCGGGGTCGACGTGGTGTTCACCCCCAGCGTCTCGGAGATCTACCCCGCCGGCCGTCAGGTGAGCGTCAGTGCCGGACCGATCGGGGACCTGCTCGAGGGAGCGTCCCGTCCCGGTCACTTCGACGGTGTGCTAACCGTCGTGCTCAAGCTGCTCAACATCGTCCGCCCCGACATCGCCGTCTTCGGTCGCAAGGACGCCCAGCAGCTGGCCTGCATCCGCCGGATGGTGCTGGATCTCAATCTGGACACCGCCATCGTCGGGGCCCCGATCATCCGGGAGGCCGACGGCCTGGCCATGTCCAGCCGGAACCGGTTCCTGAGCCCGTCCGAGCGCAGCTCCGCCCTGGTCCTGAGCGCCGCCCTGCGGGCGGCCGAAGCCACGACCACCCCGGCCGGCGCCCTGGCCGCCGCCGAGCAGGTGCTCGCCTCCGCGGTGGTGACCGGCGAGATCGCGCTGGACTACGTCACCGTGGTCAACGCCGCGACCATGCTCGCCGTGGCCGACGACCACACCGGTCCAGCGCTGGCCATGATCGCGGCCAAGGTGGGGACCACCCGGCTGATCGACAACGTCGAGCTCACGTTCCCCGAGACACACGCCCCCGAGACCGACTGCGACCTCGACGGGGCCGTCGCGTCGGCGGAGGCGGGCTGACCCGTGGACCTGGAGTCGGCGAGCCGGGAGCTCTACGCCGGCTCACCCGACGACTTCGTCCAGCGCCGCCAGGAGCTGGTCGGTCAGGCCCGTGCGGCCAAGGACCGCTCGCTGGCCACGGCCATCTCCAAACTGCGGCGCCCCACCCGCTCCGCCTGGTTGGTCAACCTGTACGCCCGGGAGGCCGCCACCGAGCTCGGCGACCTGCTTGACCTGGGCGCGGCCCTGCAGGCTGCTCAGCAGCAGCTGTCCGGGCCCGACCTGCGGCGGCTGTCGGCCGACCGCAGCCGGGCCCTGGCCGCGGCGACCCGCCAGGCCGTGAGGATCGGCCGCGACCACGGTTACGACGCGCCGGAGGCGGCCCGGACCGAGGTGACCCAGACCCTGCAGGCCGCCCTGGCCGACCCCGAGGTCGCGGCCCAGGTCCGGCTCGGCACCCTGAGCCAGGCCCAGTCGTACGGCGGCTTCGGCTTCCCCCTCACCGCCGCCCCCGCGCCGAACGCCGCCGGTCAGGCCGTCGAGCCGGACGCTGCGGCCGAGAGCGAGCACGCGGACGAGGGGGACGCGGAGGAGGCGGAGGAGGCGGCCGCCCAGCGGGCGGCCGAGGAGCAGCGCCGGGTGCGCGCCGAGGCCGAGGCCCGACTCGAGGACGCCGAGAGCGCCCTGGCGGCGGCGGACGAGGAGGCGCAGGCGGCCACCGAGCGGGCCGACGAGCTGGCCGAGGCGGTCGAGCGGCTGCGGACCGAGCTGACGACCGCCGAGGAGGCCGAGACCGCTGCCCGGGAGGAGGCGCGAGCGGCGCGGAAGCGGGTCAGCGAGCAGCAGACCGCGGTGCGGG
>JBMDXL010000238.1:0-4735 GCA_048594465.1 Microlunatus sp.
GCGGTGCACCCGCGCCGCCCCGATCATGACGATCGCGACGACGGCGGCGCTGCCGAGGGTCCACAGCACGAGGGGCGCGGAGGCGGCCCGGATCGCGTGGACGGCGGCCAGCACGGCGTTCTCGCCGTGCGGGCCCACGACGCCGACAGCCGCCGGGATCTGCTGCACGAAGATGATCACGGCGATGCCGAGGGTGAAGCCTTCGATCACCGGCCAGGGGATGGAGCTGATGGTGCGGCCCAGCTTCAGCAGCCCGGTGACCAGCACGATCAACCCGGCCATGACCGACACCAGCGCGATCGCGGCGGCCCCGTGCGCGGCCACGATCGGTCCCAGGACGACGACCATGGCACCGGTCGGGCCCGAGACCTGCACGTGCGACCCGCCGAAGACGGCGGCCACGATCCCCGCGACGATCGCGGTGATCAGGCCCGCTTCGGCGCCCGCTCCGCTGCTCACACCGAAAGCCAGGGCCAGCGGGAGGGCGACGACGCCGACGGTCAACCCGGCCAGCAGGTCGCCGCGCCAGGTGCGGGGCACCTCGCGGTAGTCCGAGGCCCGCGGGAGGAGCGGACCGAGATGGGCCCGGGCCCGGTCGAGCGGGATCACGCGTCAGCGGCGGCGGGCCGGACCTCGACGGCGGTCGCCTCGGCCGCGGTGAGGTGCTGCTGCTGGGTCCGCAGGATCTCGATCAGCAACCGGCGCGAGACCGCGAGCAGCTCGGCGATCTCGGCCGAGGCCAGCCGGTAGAACACCTGACTCCCCCGCCGCTCGGCGAGGACCATCCGGTGACGTCGCAGAACAGCCAGGTGCTGAGACAGGTGGGAGGCCTCCAGGCCTGTCTCGGTCAGCAGCTCGCCGACGGCCACGTCGCCGGTGCCGGCCTCGGCCAGCACCTCCAGGACGCGGATCCGCAGCGGGTGGGCGAGTCCCTTGAACAGCCCGGCCTTGACCTCGTACAGCGGTCGTTCGCCCACCCACTGACCCGGCATGGTGGCTCCTCAGATGACGGTGTGATGAAATCATCATATCAGAGTGCGGTGGCGATGAGCGGAGGCCGGTCTGTCGTACGCTGCCGCCCATGCTCTCCGAGGTCCCGACCAGCGGTCTGGTGGTGCTGGTGCCGGAGGCCGAGCCGGTGGTCGGGCACCTGCGCGACCGCTGGGACGCCAACGCCGGTGACGGCGTGGCCGCCCACGTGACGGTGCTCTTCCCCTTCGTGCCCCCGGTGGCGGTCGACGACACCGTGTTGCGGCGGCTGCGGGACCTGTTCGCCTCAGTTCCCGCCTTCCCGTACGCGTTCGCGCGCACGGCCTGGTTCGACGACCGCGTGCTGTGGCTGGCGCCCGACGACGACCGACCGTTCCGGGAGCTGACCGCGCTCGTCCACCGGGCGTTCCCGGCCTACCCGCCGTTCGGCGGCGTGTACGCCGATCCCGTGCCCCACCTCACCGTCGGGCACGAGGCGCCGGTCGAGGAGCTGCGGGCCGCCGAGGCCGAGCTGGTCGGCTTCCCACCGGTGAAGGGCCGGGCCCGGTCGGTCACGCTGCTGGCGCAGCCGGATCCGGCGCGGCCGGTGGAGGTCCGGGCCGAGTTCCCTCTCGGCTGAGGTGCCGGGGCTCCGGCAGCCCTCGGGTAGGGGCTGCTCAGAGCTCCTCGTGGGTGGCCGGGTCGAGACCGCGGATGCGCCCGTCGGATCGACCCAGGGCCGAGATCTGGTGCATCTCGTCATCGGTCAGGGCGAAGCCGAACACGTCGAGGTTCTCGTACTGGCGCTCGTCGCTCGCCGACTTGGGGATCGGGACCACCCCGAGCTGGAGGTGCCAGCGCAGCACCACCTGGGCCGCCGACGCACCGTGCCGGTCACCGATCGAGCGCAGCAGCAGGTGGTCCAGCAGCTCGCCGCCCCGGAAGATCGGGCACCACGCCTGGGTGATGATGCCGCGGTCGGCGTTGGCGGTCCGCTGCTCGGTCTGCGGGAAGAAGGGGTGCAGCTCGATCTGGTTCACCGCCGGCGTGACACCGGTCTCGTCGATCAGCCGGTCGAGGTGCTCGGGCAGGAAGTTGCTGACCCCGATCGCCCGGACCAGTCCTCGGTCGCGCGCGGTGATCAAGGCCTGCCAGGCTTCGACGTAGCGATCGATCCGCGGGTTCGGCCAGTGGATCAGGTAGAGGTCGAGATGATCCAGCCCGGTTCGGTAGAGGCTCTCCTCGATGGTGGCGATCGCGGCGTCGTAGCCGTGCCGACGACCGGGCAGCTTGGAGGTGACGACGATCTCCTCCCGGGGGACCGACGACTGCCTCACCGCCCGACCGACGGCGCCCTCGTTCTCGTAGTTCACCGCCGAGTCCAGCAGCCGGTAACCGACGTCCAGCGCCCGCACGATCGCGTCCACCCCCGCCGCGCCCGACAGCCCGCCGGTCCCGAAACCGATGGCGGGCAGCGTGATCTCGGCCCCGAACACGGTGGGCACGGTGGGCATCGACGACCTCCTCTGGTCTGGGATCGCCTCATCCTCACCCATCGCCGTGCGGCCCGGACGCGCGGCTCGCCGTGCGCGGGGGATGCGGGGGTCGCGACGGCGATGACGTACAGTGGTCGGCAGCAGTGCGCACTGGTCTCACCCCGCGCTGCCGGTGACGTTGAGCTCCGCTCCTCCCCTCCCAGTTTTCTTCGCGCGGTCGATGACGACCGCGACGTTCGGATTCACCCGGTGAGACACCCACGAGAGTGACCACCTTCATGTCCAGTTCCACCTTCACCGGCCTCGGCCTGCCCGCGAGCCTGTCCCAGGTCCTCGCCGACCGCGGCATCACCACCCCCACCCCCAGCCAGGCCGCCACCCTGGCCGACGCCATCGGCGGTCGCGACGTGCTCGGCCGGGGCCGCACCGGCTCCGGCAAGACGTACGCCTTCCTGCTGCCGCTGGTCGCGCGGCTGAGCTCCGACGGTCGGCGACCGCAGCCCAACCGGCCGCGCGCCGTCATCCTGGCGCCGACCCGCGAGCTCGCCGTGCAGATCGACACCGCGCTGCAGCCACTGGCCGCCGTGGCCAGGCTGACCAGCCGGACGATCTTCGGCGGCGCCGGTCAGCAGCCGCAGGTCGCGGCCCTCCGCCGCGGCGTCGACGTCCTCGTGGCCTGCCCCGGTCGGTTGGAGGACCTGGTCAAGCAGGGTCACTGCCGGCTCGACCAGGTCCTGATCACCGTCCTCGACGAGGCCGACCACATGGCCGACCTCGGGTTCCTGCCCGGCGTCACCCGGCTGCTGGCCCAGACGCCGAAGGACGGCCAGCGGATGTTCTTCTCCGCCACCCTCGACTCCGGCGTGGACGGGCTGGTCCGCAAGTTCCTGACCCGGCCCGCCATCCACCAGGCCGACTCGGCCGAGGCGCCGGTCTCCGCCATGGAGCACCACGTCCTGCACGTCAGCACCGGCACCCGGACCGAGGTGCTGGTCGACCTGGCCGCGGCGCCGGGACGCACGGTGATCTTCACCCGCACCAAGTCGCGGGCCAAGTCGCTGACCCGGCAGCTCAACGCCCGCGGGGTCCGCGCCACGGAGCTGCACGGCAACCTCAGCCAGAACGCCCGGACCCGGAGCATGGACGCGTTCCACTCCGGTCAGATCCGCACGCTGGTGGCGACCGACATCGCTGCCCGCGGCATCCACGTCGACGACATCGAGCTGGTCGTCCACGCCGACCCGCCCGCTGAGCACAAGGCGTACGTGCACCGCTCCGGGCGGACGGCGCGGGCCGGCAAGGCCGGCACCGTCGTCACCTTGATGACCGACGACCAGGTCCGTGACGTCCGTGCGCTGACCCGCGCCGCCGGCATCAAGCCGACGATGACCGTGGTGGACACCATCTCCCACCCCGTGCTGCAGGAGCTCGCCGCGGGCGAGCGTGTGTTCGAGGCTCCCATCGCCCCGCCGGTGGCCGACAGCTCCGGCCGGGGCAACGGGCGTGGCGCGGGCAACGGGCGTGGCGCCGGCAACGGGGGCGGGCGTCGCTCCAGCGGTCGGTCGCGTTCGGGCGGACCGTCCTCCGCTCCGCGGGCCGGTGGCTCCGGCACCCCGGGCACCGGTGCCGGCCAGGGATCCGGTCGTGGCCGGCGCCCGGCGCGGGACGGCAGCCGCAGCCCGGCCGCCGCCGGTTCGGGCACGGGTGCGGCCCACAGCGCCAGCAGCTTCAGCCGTCGGGTCCGCTCCCGCTGACCGACCCGACGAACGTTTGATCGTGACTCCCGGGTGCTTCGGCGCCCGGGAGTCGTGTCATTCCTGCCGGGAGAACGCCGACGCTCGGGCCACCTGCTCGGGGGTGATCGAGACCCCGGTGTACCGCTCGAACTGGCGGGCCACCTGCAGGGCGATCACCTCGGCGCCGCTGATCACCTGCTTGCCGGCGGCCCGGCCGGCGGTTATCAGCGGGGTCTCCGCCGGGATGGCGACCACGTCTAAGACCACTGTGGACGCCGCCACCTGGTCGTCGGCGAACGACTGCACGTCGGCGTCGGCGCCGTGCATGCCCAACGGGGTGACGTTGACCAGCACCGCCGTGCCCGGAGCGGGCTCGGTGTCCCGCCACCGGTAGCCGTACTTCTCCGCCAGCGCGGACCCGGCCCCGGCGTTGCGGGCGAGCACCGTCAGGTCCTCGAAGCCGGCCCCGCGGAAGGCGGCGACCACCGCCTTGGCCATCCCGCCGGAGCCCCGGACCAGGACCGACGAGGCAGG
>JBMDXL010000239.1:0-5841 GCA_048594465.1 Microlunatus sp.
CCACCACGCCGGCGTCGGCCACCGGGGCCACGGCCCCGGGGGTGTCCCGCAGCGCCGCCGCGGCGGCGGCCCGGGCCACCTCGGCCCCCGCCAGCACCCGGGAGCCGCCCACGGCCGGATCGGTGGCGCCGGAGTCGGCAACCCGGTCGACCACCGGCTGCTCGGCGGCGGCCGCGGCCGCGGCGGCCACGGTCAGGATGGTGCCCTCGACCGGGCGGGCCACCGCTCGGCGCCCCGCCGTGGCCACCGTCCGGAGCACCTCGGCGAGCCCCCCCTCCGGGCCGCTGGGCACGATCAGCCCGGACCGCTCCAGCGCCCGACTCAGGCTGATGATCATCTCGGCGACGATCGCGCCGGAGTTGCCGTGGGCGGAGAGCACCGCGGCCCGCACCACGAGGTCGGCCGGGCCGCCCTCCTCGTCGTCCTCGACCCCACCCCGGGACACGAGCTCCCCGTCGTCGGTGGTCCCGCTGAGGTGGTCGATGATCCCGGTCAGGGTCTGCTGCAGGTTCGTACCGGTGTCGGAGTCGGCCACGGGGAACACGTTGATCGCGTTCAGACCCGCGGCCGAGGCCGTGATCACCTCGGCGCTGCGCTCCAGCCAGGCCAGGCAGAGGCGCCAGATGTCGGGCGGAGCCAGACTGCCGACGCCGCCGCCGGAGGTGACTGCCGAGGACACCCCGACACCCTACCGATCCGACTCGGGCCCCACCGGGCTCGACGCGACGCCGCCAGCGCCGTCGCCGGTGCCGTCGTCGCTGTCGGCGGGATCCGGGGTGTCGCCGGTGTCGGTCCCGACGCCCGGCAGCGGGTCCGGCAGCAGCGACCACAGGAACGCCATCCGCACCCGGTCCGGCGCCGGCTCGTTCCGCCAACCGGTCTCGTGCTCGTCCAGGATCGCGTTGTCCAGCCAGAGCGACAGGCGCTCGGCCTGCTCGGCCGTCAGCCACAGCTCGCCGGCCGCGAGGGCGGTCGACCCGACGCGCTCCGCCTGCGGCCTGACCCGGTGCGCCGTCAGCCGCTGCCGCAGGTCGCCGAGCAGCCGGTCGGCCACCAGGTCGTCCCCGGTCGGGCCGAGACCGGAGGTGTCGATCCGCAGACTGGTGCCGGCGGCTCGCCAGGGTCGGTTGCGCCCGTCGTCGTCGCTCGCCCGCTCGACCACCCCCCACTTCTCCAGCGCCCGCAGGTGGTAGCTCATGGCGCTCGGGGTGAGTCCGGTCAGCTGAGCCAGCTCCGTCGCCGTCCGTGGGCGGCGGTCGACGTACAGCACCTGGATCACCTGCTGCCGGGCCTCGTGGGCCAGCGCGCGGATGGCCCGGGCGTCGGAGATCGTCACCTCGTGCTGCGGACCGAGCAGGCGTTCGGCCCGCTCCTCCACCCGGCGCCGGGCGGACGTGGACTCGGGATCGCTCACCGCCTCAGCGTAGTGAGCGCGTCCGATGTGTGAAGCAGATGCTTGACATCTCCAATCTGAAGCGTACGCTTCACGTTATCCGAAGCACTTCTTTCAGAAATGAGCCGTCATGTCTTCGCTGCTGCACCAGGCCCCCGGGCTCTCCGTCCTGGCCGACGTGCCGACACTGCAGACCGCCGGCGAGCTGGGCGGCTCGCGCTACCGTCGGTGGCTGGAGCGACGGGTACTGGAGCACGCCGCCGGGCGGGCGTCGCGGACACCCGCGGTCCGCCTCCACCGCGCAGGGCACCGCCCACGAATTCGCCTTACCTCGCCGGTGTCAGGTACGCTTCCCAGGTTGCCCTGACGGGCTCCACCCGATGTTTTCCTGTCTAGTGCTCGAGTAAGTGGGAGTGAATTCCAGTGGCTGCCGTATGTGACGTCTGCGCCAAGCGCCCCGGCTTCGGCCACAACGTGCCTTGGTCCAAGAAGAAGACCAACCGGCGCTGGAACCCCAACATCCAGCGCGTCCGCGCGCTGGTGTCCGGGACCCCCAAGCGCCTCAACGTGTGCACCTCCTGCCTCAAGGCCGGCAAGGTCTCCCGCTGACCCTCTGACGCCTGGCGTCATCAGGACCTGTCCCCACGGGGCAGGTCCTTTTGGTGTTGGTCAGCGTGCTCGCGTCCTGGGCGTGACCGGGTCAGGCGGGTCCGGCGCTTCGGCGGAGCACCGGCCGGAGGTCGGCGAGCACGGCGGGGTCCTCGATCGTGGCCGGCAGCGCCGGGTCCTCGCCGTCGGCGATCTCCCGCATCACCTTCCGCAGGATCTTGCCCGACCGCGTCTTCGGCAGCGCCGGGACGACGTCCACCCGACGCAGGCCCGCCACCGGACCGATCTCTGAGCGCACCAGCGCCACCAGCGCCGCGGAGAGCTCGGCGGGGTCGACCTGCACGCCGGCCTTGAGCACCACCAGCCCCCGCGGGACCTGACCCTTGAGCTGGTCGACCACCCCGATCACGGCGCACTCCGCGACGGCCGAGTGGGTGGCCAGCACCGCCTCCATGGAGCCGGTCGAGAGGCGGTGGCCGGCCACGTTGATGACGTCGTCGGTGCGACCGAGCACGAACAGGTAGCCGTCGTCGTCGACGTAGCCGCCGTCGCCGGTCAGGTAGTGCCCCGGGTACGCCGCCAGGTAGCTGTCCACGCAGCGCTGGTCGTCCCCCCACACGGTGGTGAGCGTCCCGGGGGGCAGCGGCAGGGCAACCACGATGGCCCCCTCGGTGCCGGCCGCGACCCGCGCCCCTCCCTGGTCGAGGATGCGCACGTCGAAGCCCGGCATCGAGACGGTGGCCGATCCGGGCTTCACCGGCAGCGGCTCCAGTCCCCGTGGGTTGGCCGCGATCGGCCAGCCGGTCTCGGTCTGCCACCAGTGGTCGATCACCGGGACACCCAGGCGCTCGCTCGCCCAGGCGTACGTGTCGGGATCCAGGCGCTCGCCGGCCAGGAACACCGTACGCAGGGTCGACAGGTCGTGGTCGGCCAGCAGCGAGCCGTCGGGGTCGACCTTGCGGATGGCCCGGACCGCGGTCGGCGCGCTGAACAGCGTGGTCACCCCGTGCTCGGCGACCACCCGCCACCAGGCGGCGGCGTCGGGGGTGCCGACCGGCTTGCCCTCGTACAGGACCGTGGTGGCCCCGACCAGCAGCGGCCCGTACACGATGTAGGAGTGGCCGACCACCCAGACGACGTCGCTGGCGGTGAACATGACGTCGTCGGGGCCGACGTCGTAGACCGCGTGCATCGAGTAGGTCAGGGCGACCGCATGGCCGCCGTGGTCGCGGACGATGCCCTTGGGTCGGCCGGTGGTGCCCGAGGTGTAGAGGACGTAGAGCGGGTCGGTGGCGGCCACCTCGACGCAGGAGGCGGGCTCGAACAGCCCCGGCTTGGTGATCATGGCCCAGTCGAGGTCCCGGCCCTCGACCAGGTCCGCGGTCAGCTGCGGCCGCTGCAGGATCACGCAAGAGTCCGGCTGGTGCGCCGAGCGGGCCAGGGCGGCGTCGAGCATCGGCTTGTACGCGATCACCTTGTCGGCCTCCAGCCCGCAGGACGCGGACAGGATCACCTTGGGTCGGGCGTCGTCGATCCGCGCGCTCAGCTCGGCCGGCGCGAAACCGCCGAAGACCACCGAGTGGACCGCCCCGATCCGGGCGCAGGCCAGCATGGCGATGGCCGCTTCGGCCACCATCGGGAGGTAGATCACCACCCGGTCCCCCGCCGCGACGCCCAGCTCACGCAGCGCACCGCCGACCCGGGCCACCTCGTCCAGCAGCCGGGCGTAGCTGTAGGTGCGGCGCTCACCGGTGATCGCTGAGTGGAAGATCAACGCCGGCTCGTCCGCCCGCCCGGCGATGACGTGGCGGTCCAGGGCGTTGTAGCAGGTGTTCAGGGTGGCGTCGGGGAACCAGCGGGCGAGGGGCCTGGCGGCAGCGTCGAGGATCTGCCGGGGCTTGCGGATCCAGCTCACCCCGCGGGCCTGCTCGGCCCAGAAGTCCTCGGGTGCGCCGAGGCTGCGCCAGAACTCCTCGCGGTAGGTCATGGTCGGCTCAGGTCTGGATCACCACGGGGATGATCATCGGGCGGCGACGGTGCTTGTCGTTCACCCAGCGACCGATCCGGCGTCGGATCACCTGCTGCAACCGGTGCGCGTCGTTGACCCCCTCGGCCATCGCCTGCTCCAGGGCCTCGATCAGCTGCGGCCGTACGGCGTCGAAGACCGAGTCGTCCTCGCCGAAGCCGCGGGCGTGGATGTCGGGTCCGCTGACGATCTTGGACGCGTGCGTGTTGATCACCGTGATGATCGAGATGAAGCCCTCCTCGCCGAGGATCCGCCGGTCGGTGAGCAGGGTCTCGGTCACGTCGCCCACGCTGGCGCCGTCGACGAAGACGTAGCTGCAGTCGACCTTGCCGACGATCTTGGCCGATCCCTGCTGCAGGTCGATCACGGCGCCGTCCTCGGCGATGATCGCCCGCTTCCGCGGCACCCCGGTGGCCACGGCCAGATCGGCGTTGGCCACCAGGTGACGGGCCTCGCCGTGCACCGGCATCACGTTGCGCGGCTTGACGATGTTGTACGCGTACAGCAGCTCACCGGCGCTGGCGTGGCCGGAGACGTGGACCATGGCGTTGCCCTTGTGGACCACGTTGGCGCCCAGCTTGGTCAGGCCGTTGATCACGCGGTAGATCGAGCTCTCGTTGCCGGGGATCATCGACGAGGCGAGCACCACGGTGTCTCCGGGGGCGAGCTGGATGACCTGGTGCTCGCGGTTCGCCATCCGCGACAGCGCCGACAAGGGCTCGCCCTGGGACCCGGTGGAGATGATCACCACCTCGTGCGGCTTGTGGTTGCCGATGTCCCGCAGCTCGATCAACGTGTCGCCGGGCACGTGCAGGTAGCCGAGGTCACGCGCCACCCCCATGTTGCGCACCATCGAGCGGCCGACGTAGACGACCTTGCGACCGTGGGCCACGGCGGCGTCGAGCACCTGCTGCACCCGGTGCACGTGGGAGGCGAAGCAGGCCACGATCAGCCGCTGCTTGCTGGTGGCGAAGACCCGGTCCAGGGCCGGGGTGATGTCCCGCTCCGGGGTGGTGAAGCCGGGCACCTCGGCGTTGGTCGAGTCGACCATGAACAGGTCGACGCCCTCCTCACCCAGCCGGGCGAAGCCGCGCAGGTCGGTGATCCGCCCGTCCAGCGGGAGCTGGTCCATCTTGAAGTCGCCGGTGTGCAGCACCAGCCCGGCCTTGGTCCGCACCGCCACCGCGAAGGCGTCGGGGATGGAGTGGTTGACCGCCAGGAACTCGAGGTCGAAGTGACCGTACGTGACCCGCTCGGAGTCCTCCACCCGGCGGGTGACCGTGCCCCGGATCCGGTGCTCGCGGATCTTCTCCTGCAGCAGGGCGAGGGTCAGCTTGGACCCGACCAGCGGGATGTCGGGCCGCAGCCGCAGCAGGTAGGGCACCGCGCCGATGTGGTCCTCGTGACCGTGGGTGAGCACCACCGCCTGGATGTCGTCCAGCCGGTCGGCGATCACGTCGAAGCTCGGCAGGATCAGGTCCACGCCCGGGTGGTCGTCCTCAGGGAACAGCACCCCGCAGTCGATCACCAGCAGCTGGCCGTCGTACTCCAGCACCGCCATGTTGCGACCGATGTCGCCCAGACCACCCAGCGGGATGACGCGGAGTGCTCCGCCGGGGAGAGGAGGAGGGGTTCGCAGGTTTCCGGCAGCCGACACGGGGGTGAGGCTACCGCGTCCGCCGCCACCGACGGGATGGCACACCGTCTGGTCCCGGCCGGAAGCCCCGGACAGCAAGGAAGTCCGTGGGTACCGGCGCGGGGGGTCAGGTAACCACCGGCTTCTGGCTCCCTAATGCGGGGTAGGCGGCCGGGC
>JBMDXL010000024.1:0-2275 GCA_048594465.1 Microlunatus sp.
GCCCGCGACACCCTGACCCTGGTCTCCGGTCGCCGTCGCACGACGTTCAGCTGGCGCGACATCGCCGAGATCAACGTCGTCGGCGCCCGGCTGGTGGTCACCCCGATCGACCAGGGCAAGCCCACGGTCGCGTACGTGAACCCGCGCCAGGTCCAGCAGCCGTCCTTCCGGGCCCTGGGCACGGTGCTGGCCGAGCGGCTGGACGCCAGCCGCGGCTACCGGGTGGACTGAACCCGCTTCGGGGACGGTCAGCGCGCCGGCTGGGCCGTGGCCGCGACCGACGGCTGGTAGGCGCAGGAGTCGGCGACGTCCTCGCTGGCCTTGCCGTCGTCCGAGCTCGGCTTGGGAGAGGCGGACTTCTTCTTGCTCGACGACGGCGACGGCGAGGGCTCCTCGGTCTTGGTCTCCTTGAGCGCCGCCTTCACCCGCTTCCGCATCAGCGCGAAGTCGGGGTCCGGGCTGGAGAACCCGTCGACCCCGTGCTTGAACACCACGCTGCGGACGTTGCCGTCCTTGACCCGCAGGGACAGGTCCACCATCAGGGGCAGCACCTCCCGCGGCATATCGGTCTTGACGATGTCCTTGCCGGCCTTGGCGATGTCCTCGTAGCGGGCGAGCATGTTCGCCGGGTTGGCCTGCTTGATCACCGCGTCGATCACGCAGCGCTGGCGGTCCATCCGGGCGAAGTCGTCGGAGCCGTAGCGACCGCGGGCGTACCAGAGGGCCTCACGACCCTTCAGCTTCTGGTTCGGCCCGGGCTTCAGGTAGTCGTCCGGCGCGCGACCGAGGTCGGTGTTGCCGCCGATCGGGATGTAGGTGTTGATGTTGACGGTGATCCCGCCGAGGGCGTTGATCATCTTCTCGAAGCCGGCCAGGTTGATCTCGACGTAGTAGTCGATGTCCAGCCCGGTGGCCTCGCCCACGGACAGCTTCATCACGTCCGCACCGAGGTTGTCGGTCTCGCCCAGCAGGTCCTTGGGGATGCGCGCGGGGACGTTGTCGTACATGGCGTTCAGGAAGTACTCGGCGTTGTTGCCGTCCCCGTCGGTGAAGCCGTTGGGGTAGTACTTGTGCAGCGGGGAGTCGCTCGGGAAGGGCATCCGGCCGGTGTTGCGCGGCAGGCTGACCAGGGTCGTGTCGCCGGTCTTGGTGTCGATGCTGGCCACGATCACGGTGTCGGTGCGGGTGCCCGTACGGCCGCGGCCGGCGTCGCCACCGAGCAGCAGCAGGTTCAGCCGAGGCTTCTTGGCCCACGGGTCCGCCGACGGCTGCGGGTCACCGGGCTCGTTCTGGGGATCCAGGCCACTGGGGCGGGTCGCCGACTTGGTGTCCTTCGAGCTCTTGAACACCGAGCTCACCAGGTTCGCCTGGTCGTAGCTGTAGCGGGCCGCGACGGCCATCGGTGCGGCGACCGCGAAGGCCAGCACCCCGACGAGCACGCCGCCGACCAGACGCTGGGTCCTGCTCGGGTTGCCCCGCAGTGCGAGGTGGGTGGCCACGACCACACCGACCCAGGCCACGGCCGTGATGGCCAGCGCGACCGCCAGACCGTTGAGCATCGAGGGCCGGACCGCCATGGCGGCCACGGCTTCCGGATCGGAGATCGCCCAACCGGCGAGCACGACCACCGCCCCGACGAACACGGCCAGCACGATGCCGCCGGCCACACGCCGCTTGGCGGCGATCAGCCCGAGTCCGGGGATCAGCGTCCCGGCGACGGTGAAGGCCACCGTACGGCGGAAGTGGGGATCGATGCGGACCCGACGCGGGCCGTCACCGGTGTGCCCACCGACCGGCTGCTCGTCGGCCATCCCGCCTCCATTTCTACGTGGGCAGGCGCGCTCCCGGGCCGGCCCTTGGTCTTGTTGCGTGTCGCTGCACCGTGGTCTGTGCGGTGTCTGATAACGACGACGCGGAGCAACTGTACGTGGAACTCCGACACCCGCACCACGTGAAGTGTTCATCGAGGGTTCACGCTTTGCCCCGGTCGACGCGCGCCGGTACTCTTGCCGGGCGGTTCTGCGGGTCGCGCACGAGGTCACTGGTCTCGTCGGACCCACGGACCGTACGCATTGGGGAGGCGTCGCCTAGTCCGGTCTATGGCGCCCGCCTGCTAAGCGGGTTTGGGTCTTAAAGCCCATCGCGGGTTCAAATCCCGCCGCCTCCGCCATCGTGCACACTCGCCCGGGTCGATCCCGGCCCGGGCGTGTGTCGTCTCCGGGGGCTCGCCGTGTCCGGCGGTGCGGCTGCTCCGATCGCCGGACGCGCAGCGATC
>JBMDXL010000240.1:0-5624 GCA_048594465.1 Microlunatus sp.
GGACGGCTAACGCAGCCACGCGGGCCAACCAGGCGGACGTTTCCCGACCACGGACGGCTAACGCACCCACGCGGGCCAACCAGGCGGACGTTTCCCGACCACGGACGGCTAACGCACTCACACAGGCCACCCGGACGAGCATTTTCCGACCACGGACGGCTTCCGCGCCCCCTCCGGCGACCTCCCCCGCGCCGCTCCGACCCGCCGTAGATTGCGATGGTGGACCTGTCCCCGCTCGGCCGGCCGCTCCGACCGCCGACGCGCATCCACGGCGGGTTCGCGAACCGGCTCCACCGGCTGGACACCGACCGGGGGTCGTACGCGGTCAAGGAGCTGAACCTGGCCGACCGCCGCCGGCCCTACCGGTTCCGGGACGTGTTCCGGCTGGAGCGGGCCGCCTTCGCGGCCGGTCTCCCGCTGCCCGAGCCGATCGCCGCCTCCCCCACCACGCTGGTCCACCGGTGGGTCGAGGGGGACCGGGTGCCGGAGGCGGCGGTGCCGTCGGCGTACGCGTTCGAGGTCGGCGAGATCCTGGCCCGCCTGCACGCGCTCGACGTCGACTGGCCCCCCGAGCCGGAGAGAGAACCGACGCCGCGGGACTGGCCCGAGCTGGCCGAGCGCGCACTGGCGACCGACCAGCCGTGGGCGGCGGAGCTCGCCGCGCAGGTCGAGGTGCTGCTCGCCCTCGCCGACCTCGTCGACGCCGACGAGCCGCCCGGACCGACCGTGCTGACCCACGGCGACATCCAGCCCTGGAACCTGCTGTCCCGGGCAGGACGCCCGGTGGTCCTGGACTGGGAGCTGGCCGGCCGGCTCGACCTGGCCGGGGAGCTCGGTTCGACGGCCCTCTCGCTGGCCAAGGGCCCCGGCTGGGACACCATCGAGCCGGACGTCTTCCGCGCGGTCCTCGACGGGTACGTGGCCGGCGGCGGACGACTGCCGCCGTCGGGACCGAGCTGGTTCGCCTCCCTGGTCTCGGGGTGGCTCGGGCACACCCGGTGGAACGTCCTGCGCTGTCTCGCCGGGGTCCAGGCGCCGACCGGACCCGAGCTCGCGCTGTCCCACCAGGTCGTCCGCGACGGCGTACGGGGACTGCCCGAGCTGTTCGCCACGCTCCCCGCCCTGGAGGCCCTGCTGCCCTGAGCCCGGTGCTCAGCGGCTCCGGGCTCACTCGCCGAGGACGACCACCTGATTGCCGTCCGGGTCGGTCAGCACCAGCACCCGGGCACCACCACCGGGCTGCGGACCGGCGTGCTCGATCCCGGCGTCGGCGAGCCGGGTCGCCAGCGCGTCGAGCTCGGACTCGTCGATCACCATCGCGCTGCGGCCCGCCCGTACAGGATCCCGCCACACCTGCACCCCGAAGGTGTCCGCCAGGTGCCACTCGAGGAGACCGTCCATCGGGCGCGCGTGCGGGGCGCCACCGAGCACGGTGGCGAACCACCGCTCGGCGCCCTCGAGGTCGGTCACCACTGCCTGAGCCATGAGTCGTCGGAAAGCCATACCGGTACCGACCCGGCCCCGGGCCGCCACTCATCGGCCGCGACATGCAAAGCACTTGCTTGACTTCCGCGCTGGATCGTCGCAGACTCAAAGCATGCGCTTTGGATCTGGGATCGGGACCGTGCTCCGTCATCGCGACGTCCGTCTGCTGCTGCTGGCGGGACTGGTCTCCCAGACCGGGGACTGGGCCCTGCGGATCGGGATCGGCTACCAGGCCTACGCCCTGACCGGTTCGACGGTGGCGTCGGCGGTGATCCTGCTGGTCTCGCTGGCCCCGCAGGTGCTGCTGGGCTCGTTCGCCGGCGCCTGCGTCGACCGTTGGGACCGCCGTCGGACGATGGTGGTGGTCAACCTGGCCCTGGCCGTGACGCTGGTCCCGTTGCTCGTCGCCCCCGACCAGCTCCCGGTGATCTACGTCGTGCTGGCCGTGAGCAGCTGCCTGAGTCCCTTCTTCCTGGCCGCCGACGCCACCATGCTGCCGGCCCTGGTGCCCGACGGACCGCTGCGGATCACCGCCAACGCCGTCAACTCCCAGGTCCGCGACGTGTCCCGGCTGATCGGCGCGGCCCTGGGTGGCGCCCTGGTCGCGGTGGGCGGGGTCGCCGCCCTGGCCGTCGCCGACCTGGTGAGCTTCCTGCTGGCCGCGGCGGCGATCGCCGCCATCCGCCACCGGTTCCCGGCGGCACCCGCCCGGTCCGTACGCCTCCGCGACGAGCTGGCCGAGGGGGCGGCCACCATCCGCGGCAGCCGACCCCTCGTGGTCGTCCTGGTCTTCCTGGCCGCGACCGGGGTCGGCGAGGCGATCATGGGCACGCTGTTCGCGCCGTTCGTCCACGACCTGCTGGCCGCCGACGCGGGCGTCTTCGGGCTGGTCGTCTCGGCCCAGGCGGTGGGCGGCATCGTCGGCGGCGTCGTCGTCAGCCTGGTCGGCCACCGGTTCCGCAGCCGTACGCTCTTCGGCTGGGGCGCGGTCGGCTTCGGGCTGCTCGACCTGGTGCTCTTCCTCTACCCCGTCGTCGTCGCCCGGTTCGCCGACACGACCCCGCCGGCCTGGCCGGCGATGGTGATCATCGCCGCCGTCGGTCTGCCCGGTGCCGCCCTGGTGGCGGGGTTCATGACGACGCTGCAGGACCACACCAGCGACCGGGTCCGCGGCCGGGTGTTCGGCACCGTGATGGCGGCCCAGAACGCCACCATGCTGGGCGCCACCCTGCTGGCCGGACTCGCCGCCGACGCCGTCGGGATCGTGCCGCTGCTCAGTGCCCAGGGCTTGCTCTACGCCCTCGGCGGGGTCGTGGTGCTCGTCGCCCTGCGCGGCGGTCGAGTCGGCGCGGGCCGGGTCGCCGAGCCGGAGACCGTACGGGTCTGAGCCGACCGGCGGACCTGCCAGACTCGGGCCATGGCGAGCGACCCGGTGGCCCACGAGCGGGTCGTCAGCGACCCGCTGGCGCTGCGGGCGCTGGCCCACCCGATCCGGCAGCAGCTGCTGGGACTGATCGGTCGGGAGGGCCGTCTCACCGGGGCCGAAGCCGCCCGTCAGCTCGGCATCAGCCAGGCCCTGGCCAGCCACCACCTGCGCCAGCTGGCCAAGTACGGCTACGTCGAACCGGCCGAGGCCGACGACCACCGGGCGCGTCCGTGGCGGGTCACCTCGACGTCGACCCACCTCCGTCCCGAGGTGGCCGAGGGACGGGAGGCCAGCGACGCGCTCCAGCTGATGGCCGCCGAGCGGGCGGTCCAGGAGCTGCACGACTGGCAGCGCCGCCGCAGCGAGGTCGACCCGGCGTGGGTCGAACCGACCGAGGTGTCCAACGGACTGCTCTACCTCACCGCGACGGAGCTGGCCGAGCTCCGGACGCAGGTCGCCGCCCTGGTCACCCCCCTGGTCGCCCGCCGCCGGATCGGCCGGCACGAGGACCGGCCCGTCGACGCCGAACCGGTCTCGTTCCTGCTGCTGACCGTCCCGGTGCCGCGGACCGAGCACGGGGGCTGACCGGCGACCGGGCTGATCGGGGACCGGGCCCCCCGAGGACGGGACCGGCCGGCTACGCCTGCTCGAGGTCGACGGTGGCGACGAACCGGCGCTGCCCAAGGGTCTCGACGGCACCGGCGCGGTAGTGCGCCCGGGTCCAGGCCACCGCCTCGTCCGCGGGCACGCCGGCCAGCCGGGCCAGCAGGGCGATGGCGGTGCCGGTGCGTCCGGTCCCGCCCGCGCACGCGATCTCGACCCGGCGGGTGGCTGCCTCTTCATGCACCCGGCGGAGGGCCTGCACCGCGACCGCGGGATCGCGGGGCAGCCGGAAGTCCGGCCACCCGACCCAGAGCGCTTCCCACCCGTCGGTGGCGGGTCGGCGGCCGGTCAGGTAGAGACCCAGCTCGGGCGACTCGTCCGGCCCGACCGGTGGCCGACGAAGTCCCCGTCCACGCACCCGACGACCGTCCGGCAGCGTCACCAGCCCGGCGGTGCCGTCGCTCCAGGAGCCCATGGCCCCACCCTGCGACGGCGTACGGCTCGGGTCAATCCTCGGAGGTCTCAGCTGCTGGTGATGACCTTGAAGGCGACCGCGAGCACCACCGCGTTGTAGAGGAAGCCCAGCACGCTGTGGACCATGACGGTCCACCGGATCGAGCGACTGGTGACGGCGACGTCGGAGGTGGCGAAGGTGGTGCCGATGGTGACCGCCAGGTAGAGGAAGTCGACGAGCTGCGGATGCGGGGTGCCGGGGAAGTCGAGACCGCGGTCCCCGAGCAGGTGGTGGTCACGTCGGTAGCGGCGGGCGTAGCCCACGTGCAGGATCAGCCAGGCCAGCACCATCGCGAGCACGCAGAGGGCGACCACGACGTCACGGTCGTCCGCCGGGAGGTCACCCGACAGCAGCACCGACAGCGAGGCGCCGAGGCCGACCAGGCTGGTCAGGACCGGGAACAGCGCGCGGAACCAGCCCAGGGGTCGGCTGCGCTCCCAGAGCGGCAGACCGAGGGTGGGCCCGCCGTCGTCGTCGCTGCGCTCGCGGCCGGCCAGGACCCCACCCGTGACCAGGTAGACCAGGGCGATCAGGGTCCACCAGGCCAGGTACTGCAGGTCGAGGTCGTCGGCCGACAGGAAGACCACGGCCAGCCCGAGGACGAACAGGGTCACCTCGACCAGCAGGGCGGCCACCGACCGGACGGTCCCTAGCACCACCGCGCGCCTCCGGGAAGCCATGGCCGCCATTCGACCAGATCGTCCGGTCAGCCAGATCGTCCGGTCAGGTGGTGCGACGGCTCACGTGCGCCGGCACGGTCAGACCCGGTTCGAGGTCCGGCGCCGGCTCCGCCGTGTCGAAGACCGTCCGCACCCCGACCACCCCGGCCCAGCGGCCGCCCACCTCGACGTCCTCGGGCTCGTCGTGCGGCGGACCGGTCCGCACCTTCACACTCGCCTCGGTCAGGTCCAGGGCGAACACCGCCGTCGCCGCCAGCTCGCGCCGGGTGGGCAGCCGGGCGTACGACCAGGACCCCGGGGACAGCTGCTCGGTGACCGCGGCCAGTGCCTCGTTCTGCGCCTCGGGATCGGTGATCCGGCGAGTGGTGCCCAGGACCACGGCGCTGCGGTAGTTGAGGGAGTGGTCGAAGACCGACCGGGCGTAGACCACGCCGTCGACGTGGGTGACGGTGAAGCAGACCGCGGCGCCGTCCAGGGCCCGGGCCCAGCCCGCACCGCTGGAGCCGTGCAGGTAGAGGGTGTCGCCCTGCCGGCCGTAGCCCATCGGCAGCACCACGGGAGCCCCGTCCCGGACGATGCCGAGATGCCCGACCAGCCCGGCGTCGAGGACGGCGTACAGGTCGTCGGCGTCGGTGCGACCGCGGTCGGCCAGCCGGGTGAGCCGGGTCCTGGGTGTCTCGGACAGCTGCATCCCCTCAGCATGACGCGTCCGGCCGTGCCAGAGTGGCGACATGAGCGACACCACCCAGCCCGTGATCGTGACCGCCTACTTTTACCCCGTCCCCGGCGCCCGCGATCAGGTGATCGCCGCCCTGGAGCCCGCGATCGCCGGCGTGCACGCCGAGGACGGCTGCGAGCTGTACGCCATCCACGACGCCCCCGACGGGACGATCGTGATGCTGGAGAAGTGGACGTC
>JBMDXL010000241.1:0-2828 GCA_048594465.1 Microlunatus sp.
TGCGTCAGGCTGTGCGGGCGGAGGCCGACCGTGGGCGCACAACGTCGCCGCGAGCGCCCTGGGGTGGTCGCGAGCCGTCCGTGGTCGGACCACGTACGCCCCGAGCGCCCTGGGAAGGTCGCGAGCCGACCGTGGTCGGACAACGCACGCCCGGGACACCCAGGACAGGGGCAGGAGCCGACAGTGGTCGGACTCCGTACGGCTCTGCCCCCGAAGGGTGACTCAGAGGCCGTTGGCTCGCGGACCGACCTGCGGCTCGTCGGTGGTGGCCGACTGGACGGCGTCGGCCGCCGCGCGGACCGCCCCGGCGACCGGGTCGGGGAACTTGTCGGCGTTCTTCTTCACCTCGCCGGCCAGCGAGGACACCCCGGACCGGACCCGCGGGTCGTGGGCGAAGTCGTCGGCCTTGGCCTTGATCTGCTCGAACTGGGCGCGACCGGCCTTGGTGCCGAGCACGTAGCCCACCGCGGCCGCGCCGGCGGCCAGTACCAGGGTCTTCAGCTTCATCGTGGCTCCTCGTCGTCAACTCGCGAGCCCTGAGTGTAGAGCCAGACCGCACGTCGGAGAGGATCGAGTCCATGAGCCTGATCTCCCGCCTTGCCGTGGTCGGCGCCGGCAGCGTCGGCACCTCGCTGGCGTACGCGGCCCTGATCCGCCGGTCCGCCTCCGAGGTGGTCCTGTACGACATCGACACCGCCAAGACCGAGGCGGAGGTGCTCGACCTGGCCCACGGGACCCAGTTCACCGGCACGTCGCGGGTGTCCGGCGGCGGCGACATCTCCTGCGTGGCCGGGGCCTCGGTGGTGGTGATCACCGCCGGGGCGAAGCAGAAGCCGGGACAGACGCGGCTGGAGCTGGCGGGCACCAACGTGGCGATCCTCGAGACCCTGATGCCGCGGCTGCTGGAGCACGCCCCGGACGCGGTCTACATCCTGGTCAGCAACCCGGTCGACGTGCTGACCGTCGCCGCGGCCCGGATCTCCGGTCTCCCCGACGGCCGCCTGTTCGGGTCCGGCTGCGTGCTGGACTCCGCGCGGTTGCGCTGGCTGATCGCCGAACGGTGCGGGGTGGCTCAGCAGAGCGTGCACGCGATGATGCTGGGGGAGCACGGTGACACCGAGTTCCCGCTGTGGTCGCAGGCCAGGATCGGCACCGTGCCGCTGCGGGAGTGGACCGACGGCGACGGCAGCCGGTTGTTCTCCGGTGACGTCCGCGCCACCATCCACGACGAGGTGGTCCACTCGGCGTACAAGATCATCGCCGGCAAGGGCGCAACCAACTACGCGATCGGGCTGAGCGGGGCCCGGATCGTCGAGGCCGTCCTGCGCGACGAGCACGCGGTGCTGCCGGTGAGCACCGTGCTGCAGGGCTACCGGGGCATCGACGGCGTGGCGCTCAGCGTGCCCGCCGTGGTCGGTGCCCACGGGATCGAGCGGGTGCTGCCCACCCCGCTGGACGAGCAGGAGACCCGCTGGCTGGCGCACTCGGCCGACACCCTGCACGCTTCGCTCCGCCAGCTCGGGCTGGAGTAAGCCCCCGGGGTCCTCGGGCCGGTCGATCTGCGGCGCCCGTCCGGCCCCTGGGTTCGAAGATTCCGTCAATGGACGGAGTGTGCCGCAGCGGCAGGCCGGCTTCGTACGGTTTGCCGTCGAGTGACGGAATCTTCACCACGCAGGCCCAGCCCGGGCCAGCCCCACACCGAGAGCCGTGTACGCCGTAAACACCCGGCGCGTACTGTCGGGAGCATGACTGATAACACCACCGAGTTCCAGAAGGTCGGCGAGCTGATCGGCAAGGCCCGCTTCGCCTTCGTCACCACCGTCGGCGACGACGGCCGCCTGCTCAGCCGCCCGCTGGCCGTCCTGGACCGCGAGTTCGACGGCGACATCTACTTCTTCACCATGGCACCGTCACCCAAGACCGAGCAGATCGCCGCCGACTCCCACGTCAACGTGAGCCTGCAGTCGGGGGACGACTACCTGTCGGTCGCCGGCACCGCCTCGGTGAGCCGGGACCAGGCGCTGATCGACGAGCTCTGGAACAAGTACGCCGAGGCCTGGTTCGAGCAGGGTCGCGAGGACCCGTCGGTCGCGCTGCTCAAGGTGCACGCGGACTCCGCGGAGTACTGGACCATGGACGACCCGAAGCCGATCGCGCTGATCAAGTACGCCAAGGCGATCATCAGCGGTGACCAGCCCGACGTGGCCACGAACCGGACCGTCGAGCTCTGAGCTCCCTGGTCTGAGGACGACCCTTGACCTCGCCCCAGGGGCGAGCCCCACAGTGAGGACATGACCTCGACCCGACCGCCGAGCGGTGTCCAGCTGATCACCGCCGGCCGGTTCGGCCAGGAGACGCTGCTGTCGGCCAAGGCGCTGCGGATCTACGCCGACCGGGGGCTGCTGCCACCGCGCTGGACGGATCCGGCCAACGGCTACCGCTACTACGGCCACGACCAGATCCGGACCGGTTGGCTGATCGCCCTGCTGCGCTCGGCCGACCTGTCCCTGGACGCCATCGCCGACGTGGTCGGCGGTCCGGCGGACGAGCAGCAGATCCGGCTGGAGCGGGCGGTCGACGCCGCCCGCCACCGGGCCGAGGTCAACCTGACCGTGCTCGACCGAGCCCGGCACCACCTGCGAGGGGAGTCCACCATGTCCGAACCATCCACCCGCGTCGAGAGCGACCGTGCCGTGCTGAGCGTGCTGCGCCGGATGCGACCCGACGAGATGGACCAGGTGATCCGCGGTGAGACCGGGCGGCTCCGGGAGATCGCCCGGTCCGCCGGTCTGATGGTGACCGGCGACGCCTTCGGCATCTTCCACGCC
>JBMDXL010000242.1:0-2119 GCA_048594465.1 Microlunatus sp.
CGGTGACGTGGGCCTGGGGGTGTCCGTGGTGACGACACGACGCGTTGAGGAATACTCCCCTCCGACCTCGAGTATCTCAGGCGATCCTCACCTGGCGAAACCTTGCGGTCATAGTGGTCGCCACACCGACCCCGCCAGCAGTGGGAGTGCCCGGTCCATCACCCGCACACGTCCGATGCACGGTCACCACCACCCAGCCGCCCGCGTCCCGTCGTTGAGCAGCGCAGGCGGCGGCGCCGCGACCTGAGTCAGGGTGTGGCGGGCGTTCCGAGCGGAGCCCGCGGAGCGAGGTGGGCGGGACTCAGGTCGCGGCGCCGCCGCCCCCGGGGGAACCTCAACGTCTCGCCTCCACCATCTGGCGCAGCTCCTTCTTCAGGTCCGAGATCTCGTCGCGCAACCGGGCGGCCACCTCGAACTGCAGGTCCGCAGCGGCCGCGTGCATCTGCGCGGTCAGGTCCTGGATCAGGTCGGCCAGGTCGCCCGCCGGGATCCCGGCCAGGTTGCGCGCCGTCTTGCTCGCGTCCTTCATGCCCAGGCTCGGCACCATGGTCTTCTGCTTGCGCCCGTTGCGGCCGCTGAACAGCTCGTCGGTGTCGGCGTCCTCGCGGGCCAGCAGGTCGGTGATGTCGGCGATCTTCTTCCGCAGCGGCGTGGGGTCGATCCCGTTGGCCAGGTTGTACGCCACCTGCTTCTCCCGCCGGCGGTTGGTCTCCTCGATCGCCGCCTCCATCGAGTCGGTGATCCGGTCCGCGTACATGTGCACCTGACCGGACACGTTCCGGGCGGCTCGGCCGATGGTCTGGATCAGGCTCTTGGCACTCCGCAGGAACCCCTCCTTGTCGGCGTCGAGGATCGACACCAGGGACACCTCGGGCAGGTCGAGCCCCTCGCGCAGCAGGTTGATGCCGACGAGCACGTCGTACTCCCCCATCCGCAGCTCACGGAGCAGCTGGATTCGCTGCATCGTGTCGACCTCGGAGTGCAGGTAGCGGGTCCGGATCTTGTGCTCGAGCAGGTAGTCGGTCAGGTCCTCCGCCATCTTCTTGGTCAGGGTGGTGACCAGCACCCGCTCGTTCTTGTCGGCCCGGAGCCGGATCTCGGCCATCAGGTCGTCGATCTGGCCCTGGGTCGGCTTGACGATGACCTCGGGGTCGATCAGACCGGTCGGCCGGATGAGCTGCTCGACGTAGCCGTCGGAGCGGGCGAGCTCGTAGTTCCCGGGGGTGGCCGACAGGTAGACGGTCTGACCGATCCGCTCCACGAACTCCTCGAACCGCAGCGGCCGGTTGTCCATCGCGCTCGGTAGACGGAAGCCGTGGTCGACCAGTGTCCGCTTGCGGGACATGTCGCCCTCGTACATCCCGCCGATCTGCGGCACGGTCACGTGCGACTCGTCGACGACCAGCAGGAAGTCCTCCGGGAAGTAGTCCAGCAGACAGTGCGGCGCGGTGCCGGGCCCGCGGCCGTCGATGTGGCGGGAGTAGTTCTCGATCCCCGAGCAGGTGCCGATCTGGCGCATCATCTCGATGTCGTACGACGTCCGCATCCGCAGCCGCTGGGCCTCCAGCAGCTTCTGCTGCGACTCCAGCTCGCTCAGCCGCGACCCCAGCTCGGTCTCGATGCCGCTGATGGCGCGTTCCATCCGCTCCGGACCGGCCACGTAGTGGCTGGCCGGGAACAGGTAGACCTCCTGGTCGTGGTCGGTGACCACCTCGCCGGTCAGCGGGTGCAGCGTCGACAGGTTCTCGATCTCCTCGCCGAAGAACTCGACCCGGACCGCCAGCTCCTCGTACATCGGGAAGACCTCGAGGGTGTCGCCGCGGACCCGGAAGGTGCCACGGGCCCCGGACAGGTCGTTGCGCGCGTACTGGATGCCGACCAGCCGGCGGAGCAGGCTGTCGCGGTCCATCTCCTCCCCCACCCGCAGCTTGACCATCCGGTCCACGTACTCCTGGGGGGTGCCCAGACCGTAGATCGCCGACACGGTGGCCACCACGATCACGTCACGCCTGGTCAGCAGCGAGTTGGTGGCCGAGTGCCGGAGCCGCTCGACCTCCTCGTTGAGGGAGGAGTCCTTCTCGATGTAGGTGTCGGTCTGCGGGACGTACGCCTCGGGTTG
>JBMDXL010000243.1:0-1745 GCA_048594465.1 Microlunatus sp.
TACCCCGAGGACTCCACGCCGCAGGGCAAGGAGCTGCGGCTGCAGCAGCAGTACTTCTTCGTCTCCGCCTCGATCCACGACTTCGTCAACTCGGTCCTGCCCAAGGACTTCGACCTGCACAACCTGCCGAACCGGATCATCTTCCAGCTCAACGACACCCACCCGGTGATCGGCGTGCCCGAGTTGATGCGGGTGCTGATCGACGAGAAGTTGATGGACTGGGACGAGGCCTGGGCCATCACCCAGCAGTGCTTCGCCTACACCTGCCACACCCTGTTGCCCGAGGCGCTGGAGGTCTGGTCGGTCGATCTGCTCGGTCGGCTGCTGCCGCGCCACCTGGAGATCATCTACCGGATCAACGAGGAGTTCCTGGAGCAGGTCTCCGAGCGGTTCGACGGCGACCAGCTGCGGATCAGCCGGATGTCGATCATCGCCGAGCACCCGGAGCGGGCGGTCCGGATGGCCTACCTGGCCACCGTGGCCGGCGCCAAGGTCAACGGCGTGGCCGAGCTGCACTCCCAGCTGCTGCGGGACAAGGTGCTGCCGGACTTCGACGAGTTCTTCCCGGGCAAGTTCACCAACGTCACCAACGGCGTCACCCCCCGCCGGTTCGTCCGGCTGGCCAACCCGGCGCTGTCGGAGCTGATCACCGACGCGATCGGCGTGGGTTGGCTGACCGACCTGGAGCGGCTGCGGGAGCTGGAGCCGTACGCCGAGGACGACGAGTTCCGGGAGCGGTTCCGCGAGGTCAAGGCCCACAACAAGCGTCGGCTCAACCGGGTGCTGGCCGAGCGGGACGGCACGGGGGTCGACGACACCCACCTGCTCGACGTGATGGTGAAGCGGCTGCACGAGTACAAGCGGCAGACGCTCAAGGTGCTGCACATCGTCACCGAGTACGAGCGGATCATCTCCGGGGACGTGACGCCGGCCGACATCACGCCGCGCACCTTCATCTTCGGCGCCAAGGCCGCTCCGGGCTACAAGATCGCCAAGGACATCATCCACCTGATCAACGGGGTGGGGTCGGTGGTCAACAACGACAAGCGGGTCGAGGGCCGGCTCAAGGTGCTGTTCCCGCCGAACTACAACGTGACGCTGGCCGAGAAGGTCATCCCCGCCGCCGACCTGTCCGAGCAGATCTCGCTGGCCGGCAAGGAGGCGTCCGGCACCGGCAACATGAAGTTCGCCCTCAACGGCGCCCTGCCCATCGGCACCGACGACGGCGCCAACATCGAGATCCGCGAGCTGGTCGGGGACGACAACTTCTTCCTCTTCGGTCTGCTCGAGCCCGAGGTCGAGGCGCTGTACGCGAAGGGCTACGTGCCGAGCTCGTTCTACGAGTCCGACCCCAGCCTGAAGCGGGCCATCGACCTGATCGCCCAGGGCGCGTTCTCCGGCGGAGACCGGGACGTCTTCGCCCCGGTGGTCGGCAACCTGCTCTACGAGGACCGGTTCATGGCCCTGGCCGACTACCGCGCCTACATCGACGCCCAGGACGCCGTCGGCACCGCGTACGCCGACACCGACGCCTGGACCCGGTCGGCCATCCTCAACGTCGCCCGGTCGGGCTTCTTCTCCTCCGACCGCTCGATGCGGCACTACATCGACCGGATCTGGCACACCCCGCCGGCTTTCTGAGCCGGACCGTCCGGCTCGGACGGCATCCGGACGGCCGTGGGGCGCGCCCCCCACGAGGGGACGCGCCCCCCTGGCTTTAACAACCCACACACGATACCACACCC
>JBMDXL010000244.1:0-5776 GCA_048594465.1 Microlunatus sp.
GGCGAGCATCATCCTGCAGCTGCTGACGGTGGTGATCCCGCGGCTGGAGGCCCTGAAGAAGGAGGGCCAGTCCGGTCAGACGAAGATCACCCAGTACACGCGCTACCTGACCCTGGTCCTGGCGCTGCTGAACTCGACCGCCTTCGTCACGCTGGCCGTGAACGACCAGCTGTTCGTCGGTTGCCCGGGCCTGGTCCACGACACCAGCATCTTCCCTATCATCGTGATGATCCTGACCATGACCGCCGGCACCAGCGTCATCATGTGGCTCGGTGAGCTGATCACCGAGCGCGGCGTCGGCAACGGCATGTCGGTGCTGATCTTCACCCAGATCGCCGCCACCTTCCCGAGCGCTCTGAGGGGGCTGCGGGTGGCCCGCCCGGGCGCCAACGGCTGGATCGTCTTCCTGCTGGTCATCGCCCTGGGCCTGGTCGTGATGGCCGGCGTCATCTTCGTCGAGCAGTCGCAGCGCCGGATCCCGGTGCAGTACGCCAAGCGGATGGTCGGCCAGCGGGTGTTCGGCGGGTCGACGACGTACATCCCCATCAAGGTGAACCAGGCCGGCGTCATCCCGGTCATCTTCGCCAGCTCGCTGCTCTACATCCCGGCGCTCTACGCCCAGTTCCGGCCGGAGTCGCAGGTCGCCACCTGGATCCAGACGTACTTCGTCCGCGGCGACCACCCGCTCTACATGATCACGTTCTTCCTGCTGATCGTCTTCTTCTGCTACTTCTACGTGGCGATCACGTTCAACCCGCAGGAAGTCGCGGACAACATGAAGAAGTACGGCGGGTTCATCCCCGGCATCCGAGCCGGCAAGCCGACCGAGGACTACCTCGGCTACGTGCTGTCGCGGCTCACCTTCCCCGGGTCGCTCTACCTGGGTCTGATCGCGCTGCTGCCGTCGGTGGCCTTCATCTTCCTCAACGCCAACCAGAACTTCCCGTTCGGCGGAACCTCTATCCTCATCATCGTCGGTGTGGGTCTGGACACGGTCAAGCAGATCGAGAGCCAGCTGCAGCAACGCAACTACGAAGGGTTTCTCCGCTGATGCGCCTCCTCATCATGGGACCGCCCGGGGCCGGCAAGGGCACCCAGGCCAAGCTGATCGCTTCGCACTACGGGATCCCCGCCATCTCCACCGGCGACATCTTCCGGGCCATGAAGACCGCCGACACCCCGCTGGCCCAGCAGGTGCGCGACATCATGAACTCTGGCGGCTATGTCAGCGACGAGATCACCAACCAGATCGTGGCCGAGCGACTGGCCGAGCCCGACTGCGCGAACGGCTTCCTGCTCGACGGCTACCCCCGGACGCCCGCCCAGGTCGACACCCTGGACGCGGCGCTGGCCGAGCGGGGCACCCCGCTGGACGTGGTGCTGTCGCTGCGCGCCGACGAGGACGCGGTGGTGGCCCGACTGCTGAAGCGGGCGGAGACCGAGGGTCGCGCCGACGACAACGAGGAGACGATCCGGGTTCGCCAGCAGGTCTACGCCGAGCAGACAGCACCACTGCTGGACGTCTACTCCGCCCGGGGCCTGCTGGTCGAGGTGGACGGCCTGGGTGAGATCGACGAGGTGTCCGGCCGGGTCTTCGCCGCGCTGGACGAGTCCCAGGGCGGCGCCGGGAGCGCGGAGCTGATCGGGGCTCCCTCCTGAACCTCCTGCGGCGGCGCAGCGGGATCGAGCTCAAGACCCCCGAGCAGCTGATCGGCATGCGTCGGGCCGGGCTGGTGACGGCCGCGGCTCTGCAGGCCAGCGCGGGTGCGGTGCGGGCGGGGGTCACGACGACCGAGCTGGACGCCGTCGCGGCGGAGGTCATCCGCACGGCCGGGGCCACCTCCTCCTTCCTGGGGTATCACGGCTTCCCCGCCGTCACCTGCATCTCGGTGAACTCCGAGATCGTGCACGGCATCCCCGGCCCGCGCGTGCTGGCCGACGGCGATTCCGTCTCCATCGACTGCGGGGCGATCGTCGACGGCTGGCACGGTGACTCCGCCGTCACGGTCCAGGTCGGCGCCGGCACCGAGGCGGCCCGGGAGCTCAGCGAGGCGACCCGACTGGCCATGTGGCACGGCATCGCCGCGGCGCGGCTCGGCGGCACCGTCGGCGACGTCTCCGCCGCCGTCGAGGGCTTCGTCCGGTCCTGGCCGACCCCGTACGGGATCGTGCGGGAGTACACCGGGCACGGCATCGGCTCGGCGATGCACCAGCCACCGGACGTGCCCAACCTGGGCCGGGCCGGCAAGGGCCCCAAGATCGTCCCCGGACTGGCCCTGGCCATCGAGCCGATGCTCACCGCCGGCGATCCGGCGAACTCCGTGCTGGACGACGACTGGACGGTGGTGACCGACGACGACTCGCTGGCCTGCCACTGGGAACACACCATGACGGTCACCGAGAGCGGCATCTGGGTGCTCACCTCGCCCGACGGGGGAGAGGCGATGCTCGCCGAGATCGGCGCCCCCTTCGGCCCGCTGGCCGACTGACCACCGCCCTCTCGGTGTTCCCTGTCGAGCACCCTCTCGCTCTCCGGAGACGGACCCACCCCGGCCTGCGGAGTGGCCCCGGGACGGGTGCCGGGCGCGACCCGATCCCGGAGCGGCGCACGGCCGTTCCGGGATCGGATCAGGCGGTCAGCCGCGCTGCCGCACGGAGTTCGCCAGCCGGAGCACCAGCCCTCCCATCAGCAGAGAGAGCAGACCCGCCAGCAGAGCCGCCAGCGCGCCGGCCGTGGCGCCGGTGCTGGCCAGCTGACGGTCGGTCAGCAGCCGGTCCGTCGCGCTCGGGCGATCCGCGTCGAGGGCTGTGGTGAAGCTCGCCGCGGTCACGGTCGGCCCACTGGTGGTGACGGTGTCATCCGGACCGTTCGTCCCCGGGTCGGTCGTGCCCGGGTCGGTCGTGCCCGGATCGGGGGGCCCAGTGGGGTCCGTCGGATCGGTCGGGTCCGTCGGGTCGGTCGGGTCCGTCGGGTCGGTGGGATCGGTGGGATCGCCCCCACCGTTCCCGGTGCCGCAGGTCCCGCCGTTGATCCGTACGCAGGCCACGGCGTCCACGACGTCGGTCACGACCGCCGTCACGTCAGTGCCGATCACCGGCAGCAGCGGGTTGCCGGGCTGCGCCGGGCCGTCCGTCCCGTTCCCGCAGCCGTTGGTGTTGAGCTGCAGGCAGGCGAGGACGGGGATGTCGAGCACGGTGGCGTCGGTGACGCTGTCCACGGTGACGGGCAGGGCCGGGGTGACCGGTCCGTCGGTGCCGCCGCCGTTGCCAGAGCCGCCGGTGTTCCCGGTGTCGCCGGTGGTCCCGGACGGAGCGATCGGCGACCCGTCGGCGCAGGCGCCGGCGATGAGCCGGACGCAGACGTCGATCGGGACGTCCAGCACGCGAGCGTCCACGTCGGCCTTCACCGACGCCAGCAGCGCGTTGCGCGACGACGCCGACGACCGCTGAGCGGTCTTGGTGGCGGCGGTGGACGTCACCGTGGCCTTCCGGGCCGCGGCGCGCTGCTCGGCCTTCTCGCCGGCCCGTCGGGCGGCCTCACGCTCGGCTCTCGCCTCAGCCTTCCGGGCGGCCTTCTGCTCGGCGCGTCGCTCCGCCTTCTGCTTGGCGCGACGTTCGGCCCGCTGATCGGCCTTCCGATCGACCGGACGAGCAACCGAGGAGCGACGGTCGCTCCCTCCGGACCGGTGCTGTGTGGCCTTCGGTCCCACCTCGGCCCGGACGGTGACCCGCGGGCGTACGGTCTCGTGCTTCTTCGCGCTGCTGCGCGAGGACCCCAGACCCGCCTTCACCTTGACGGCGGCGCGTGGTGCGGCCGTCGACCGGTGCTGGCGCTGGCCGCCGAGGTCGACCTTGATCTCGGCCTTGGCGGCGGCCCGCGGGGTGTGCTTCTTCGACTTCGCTGACGTCCCGGGAGACAGGTGCTTGGTGACCACCTTCACGGTGTTCTCCAGCCCGTCCAGCGGGCCCTTCTGGGCGTCGGCATGGGCCATGCCGGCTCCCAGGCTGAGTGCTCCGAGGGTGCAGGCGGCTCCGCCCAGCACTCTCACCAACCATGCGTTCATGTGCGTGTTCTCTCTCGTCGAGGTGTCTCTCTGGATCGGGTCGCGGTGCCACTCCACGCACGAGGCGTGGGTGGCCGGCCGACCCGCGACCGGTCCGACGCACCGCGGTGCGGTGGTCGGTTCGAGGTGAGAGAGAACCTCAGTCGGGAGAGAAACCGGGCCGGTGAGCCCGGCGGAACGGCCCCTGGAACAGGGGTCCGAGGACGCGCAGCGAGCGAGCGCCGGCGCCGAACGCGCCGGCCGACGAGGCCAGCGCGAGGAGGAGAAGCGTGAGGGCTGTGGCCGTCGCCGATCCGGAGGGCCCGACGCCGACAGAGGTGGTGTCGGTGAAGCCGCCGGCCAGTCCGCCGAGCAGGTCACCGAGCGAGGCCACTGTTGCTGCGACCGCGACAACGGTGCCCGCAGCGACCGAGGCGTCCGCGCGGTCGGCACCGATGAGCCAGGGCGCCGTCATCCCGGACAGCTGAGTCGCGGCGGCGCTCACGTCGGAGGTGCGGGCGGCACCGTGATCGGCGATCCCTGCCGCCGTGCTGGTCACCCTGGGAACGGTGAGGGCCGGAAGGGCGGCGACCGACGGGGCGGCTGGCAGCGGCCCGACCGGCGACACCGGGACCGTCGGCACCCCGGGGATCCCCGGAAGTCCGGGAAGGGAGTTCTCGACCCCATCGAGGACCTGGAGCAGGGGAGTGGTGACGTGGTCGACGACCGAGGGCACGGTGACGACCAGGGTGTCGTCGAGGAGCCCGAGCGTGGTGTCGTGCACCGCGGCCACGGGCCGGAGCACCCCGTCGGTCACTGGTCGAAGGGAGCTCGGGAGCTGGTTCGTCGCACCGGTCACCAGTGGCGTCGTAATCGCGCTCAGCACGCGATCCGTGGCGGCCACCCCCGTCGCGACGTCGGTGGTCAGGGCGCCGACCAGAGGGGTCCCGGTCCTCACGGTGGAGGACAGCACGGGCTTGTCGGTGGGCGCTGGAGCCGCTGTCGACGGAGTCGTCTTCGTCGTCGGCTTCTGGCTCTCGGCGCTGTCCCGCTTCGGCTCGGTGGCCCGGTGCGGGCGGTCGGTGTGCCGGCCGGCCTTCGTGGCGCGCTGCACGGGCTTGGTAGCGCGCTGCACGGGCTTGGTCGCGCGCTGCGTGGGCTTGGTCGCGCGCTGGACGGGCTTAGCGTGCTCGACCCGCTTGACGATCCGCTGGACCGGCTTGGTCGCCCGCTGGACCGGCTTGGTGGCGCGGTGCACAGGCTTCGTCACCCGGTGAGCGATCGTGGTCACCGAACGCACCGGCTTCGTCGCCCGCTTCACGACCGTACGGACCTTCGCGGTCGGCTTCTTGGTCACCGACGACGTCGTCTTGGCCACCGACGAGACGACCTTGTCGGTCGCCTTACCCAGATCGAGCGGGGAGTCGGCGTGGGCCGTACCGGTGCCGAGCACGAGTCCCAACGCCACTCCGGCGGTGACGATGACGAGTCGAGTCATCCAGGCGCGACCGAGGGAGGCGGCCACGGGTGTCCTCACCGTCGGCCGCTCCTCATCTCCCCCGAGCCGGGAAGCGTCGATGCGACGAGGTTAGCCAGGGGACTTGTTCTGTACTGGACCCGAACGAAAGACTCAGCAATTTCTCAGGTGGGTGGATGCCAGGCCGGGTCGCGTCCGATGAAGCCGATCAGCCGATCGGTCACCGGGGCGTCGTCGGGCACCGGCACCTGCGGAC
>JBMDXL010000245.1:0-10249 GCA_048594465.1 Microlunatus sp.
TTTCCACACGCCCCGCGGGGGTCCCTCCCCCGTGGGCCGCCCCCCCGCCACCCCCGCGGGCGCCCCCGACGCTATGTTGAGCCTCAGCACGCTTATCGCACCCGACCGGGCCCCGGACCCGTCCGGCCTGGAGACCCCCACGTCGCGGTGCAGACCCGAAGGAGTGTGTGCGTGAATGGGTAAGTACATTCTGCGCCGTCTGCTGCAGATGATCCCGGTGATCCTCGGCGTCACGTTCATCATCTTCATGATGGTGTACGCCCTGCCCGGCGACCCCGTGGCCGGCCGCTGCGGCGAGCGGCCCTGCCCGGCCTCGTACGTGGCCAAGTTCCGGGCCGAGCACAACCTCGACAAGCCCGTCCTCATCCAGTACGTGCTCTACCTGGGCAACACCCTGCAGGGCGACCTGGGCACCACCTTCACGGGTCGCGACGTCGCCCACGAGCTCGCCATCCGCTGGCCGACGACGATCAAGCTGGCCCTGATGGCCATCGTGGTCGAGGTCGTCGTCGGCATCACGGCCGGCGTGGTGGCCGGCATGCGCCGGGGCAAGTTCATCGACAGCCTGGTCACCGTCAGCACGCTGGTGCTGATCTCGGTGCCGATCTTCGTCATCGGCAGCCTGGCCCAGCTGATCTTCGGCGTGAAGCTCGGCTGGTTCCCGGTCACGTCCACGCAGGGCACCTTCTACCAGCTGATGCTGCCGGCCTTCGTGCTGGCGTCGATCTCGGTGGCGTACGTGGCCCGGCTGATGCGCACCAACCTGGTGGAGAACCTGCGGGCCGACTACGTCCGGACCGCCCGGGCCAAGGGACTGACGAACGGTCGCACGATCGGTGTCCACGCGCTCCGCAACTCGCTGATCCCGGTGATCACCTACATCGGCATCGACCTCGGGGCGCTGATGGGTGGCGCCCTGGTCACCGAGCGCATCTTCAACATCAACGGCGTCGGCAACTTCCTCTACCGCGGGATCCAGCAGAAGGACGGCTCGATCGTGGTCGGGACGATCACCATGCTGGTGCTGGTCTTCCTGCTGGCGAACCTCATCGTCGACGTCCTCTACGGCGTCCTGGACCCGAGGATCTCCAATGACTGAACCCGACACGGCCCACGCCGCGGTCGAACCGCGCCCGCTCGATCCGGGCGGCCCGACCGACGCGTATGCAAAGCCGCCCCGGCAGGGGTCGCGGTCGCTGGCCGCCGACGCCTGGCGCGAGCTGCGGCACCGACCGATGTTCTGGGTCTCGCTGGGCCTCATCGTGCTCTTCCTGGCCATGGCGATCTTCCCCCAGCTGTTCACCCGGACGGACCCCAACTACGCCGACCTGAACAACGCGCGACTGCCACCCTCTCCGAACGCGTGGTTCGGCTACGACGCCCAGGGGTACGACGTCTACGCCCGGACCATCTACGGTGCCCGCGCCTCGATCAGCGTGGGCGTCCTGGCCACCGTCTTCTCCCTGGTGCTCGGCGCCGTCCTCGGGGTCATCGCCGGCTACAAGGGAGGCTGGCTGGACTCGGTGATCGGCCGGGTCAGCGAGATCTTCCTGGCCATCCCGTTGCTGCTGGGCGGCATCCTGTTCCTCTACACGTTCCCGAACCAGATCGACACCCCGTTCGCCGTGGCGGTCAGCAAGGTCGCGTTCGTGATCGCCATCCTGGCCTGGCCGACCATCACCCGGCTGATGCGCTCCAGCGTGCTGCAGGTCAAGCCGAACGACTACGTCCAGGCGGCCCGGGCGCTCGGCGCGTCCCCGCTGCGGATCATCCGCTCCCACATCGTGCCGAACGCGATGGCGTCGGTGATCGTGGTCTCCACGATCAACCTCGGCGTGTTCATCGCCGTGGAGGCGACGCTGTCCTTCCTCGGTATCGGGCTGCAGCCGCCGATCATCTCCTGGGGCAGCCAGATCTCCGACGCCTCGGGCATCGGTCTGATCCAGACCGCACCGCACATGCTGATCTTCCCGAGCATCTTCTTGTCCTTGACCGTGCTGGCCTTCATCATGCTGGGCGACGTGGTGCGCGACGCCCTGGATCCGAGACAGCGATGACCGGCCCGACCACCAGGGGGCTTTCGTGAGCACGCAGATCGAGACGCTGGAGACCGAGAAGCGCTGGCAGGCCCGCGACGGCGTGCTGCTGGAGGTCGACGACCTGCACGTGGAGTTCCGGACCCGCGAGGGCGTGGCTCGCGCCATCAACGGGGTGTCGTTCGACCTCCGCGAGGGCGAGACGCTGGCGATCCTGGGGGAGTCCGGGTCCGGCAAGTCGGTCACCGCGCAGGCGATCATGGGCATCCTCGACTCCCCGCCCGGCTTCGTCACCGGCGGCGAGCTGCGCTACTGCGGCTCCGACCTGCTGACCATGACCGAGGACCAGCGGCGTCGCATCCGCGGACCCGAGATCTCGATGGTCTTCCAGGACGCGCTGTCGGCGCTGAACCCGGTCTTCCCCATCGGGTGGCAGATCGCGGAGATGTTCCGCAAGCACCGGGGGATGAACAAGACCGACTCGCTCGAACGCGCCGTGCAGCTGATGGAACGGGTGTCCATCCCCGCTGCCCGACAGCGGGTGAAGGCCTATCCGCACCAGTTCTCCGGCGGCATGCGCCAGCGGATCATGATCGCGATGGCGATCGCCCTGGACCCGGCCGTGCTGATCGCCGACGAGCCGACCACCGCCCTGGACGTCACCGTCCAGGCCCAGATCATGCAGCTGCTCCAGGAGCTCCAGGAGGAGCGGAAGATGGGGCTCATCCTGATCACCCACGACCTCGGCGTGGTGGCGGACGTGGCCGACCGGATCGCGGTGATGTACGCGGGCAAGATCGTCGAGCGGGGCGACATCTTCGAGATCTACCGGCAGCCGGCGCACCCGTACACGAAGGGTCTGCTCGACTCGATCCCCCGGCTGGACCAGAAGGGGCAGACGCTGGCCGCGATCGGCGGCCTGCCGCCCAGCCTGACCAGGATCCCGGTCGGATGTCCGTTCAACCCGCGGTGCCGGTACGCCGAGGACGTCTGCCGGCACGACCCGCCGCCCGAGCTGCGGGAGGTGGTCCGCGGCCGGTTCGCGGCCTGCCACTTCTCCGAGGGGCTGCTGCAGCCCGGTGACGAGCCGACCGTCACCCAGACCGTCGAGGACGTCGAGCGGGCGGTCGAGTTCGACGACTCCGCCGGGGTCTCCGGCGACGACGACGCGACGGGAGCACGGCGATGAGCGCCGAGGTGATCCTCCGGGCCGAGGGCCTGGCCAAGTACTACCCGATCAGGGCCGGTGTCTTCCGCCGGACCGTCGGCCACGTCAAGGCGCTCGACGGCGTCTCCTTCGATCTGCACAAGGGCGAGACCCTGGGCATCGTGGGGGAGTCGGGCTGCGGCAAGTCGACACTCGGTCGGATGCTGATGCGGCTCGAGGAGCCGACGGCGGGCAAGCTCACCTTCGACGGGGTCGACATGTACGCCCAGCAGGGTGCCGCCATGCGCCGGCTGCGCCGCGACATCCAGATCGTGTTCCAGGACCCGTACACCTCGCTGAACCCGCGGATGACGGTCGGCGACATCGTCGGTGAGCCGTTCGAGATCCACAGCGACGTGACCCCGAAGGGCGGCCGCCGGCGGCGGGTGCAGGAGCTGCTGGAGCTCGTCGGGCTGAACCCCGAGCACATCAACCGCTACCCGCACCAGTTCTCCGGCGGCCAGCGGCAGCGGATCGGGATCGCCCGCGGGCTCGCGCTGAACCCCAAGGTGATCGTCTGCGACGAACCGGTGTCGGCCCTGGACGTCTCAGTGCAGGCGCAGGTGGTCAACCTGCTGGAGGACCTGCAGCGCGAGTTCGGGCTGGCGTACCTGTTCATCGCGCACGACCTGTCGGTGGTCCGGCACATCTCGGACCGGGTCGGGGTGATGTACCTGGGCAAGATGGTGGAGCTCGGCGACGAGGACCAGATCTACTCCCACCCCACGCACCCGTACACGCAGGCCCTGCTGTCGGCGGTGCCGGTGCCGGATCCGACGCTGCGCAACGTCCGGGAGCAGATCGTGCTCACCGGGGACGTGCCCAGCCCGGCCAACCCGCCGAGCGGCTGCCGGTTCCACACCCGGTGCTGGCGGGCCCAGGACGTGTGCAAGGTCGAGGACCCCGAGCTGATCCTGCGGCCGGACGGACGGACCGAGCACCTGTCCGCCTGCCACTTCGCCGAGGCCCGCTCCGTCGTCTGAGGAGGGAGCCGGTGGCGGGAGGAGCTCGTGCCCGGGCGACCGACGTCTCCCGTCGGTGGTCGGACGTAAGGTGTTCGCCGTGACTTCGGCCGATTCCTCCCAGCCCGCCGACGCGCGCCCCGACCGGCGCCTGATGCTGGTGCACGCCCATCCCGACGACGAGTCGATCAACAACGGCGCGACCATGGCGCGCTACGTGGACGAGGGCGCCCAGGTCACCCTGGTCACCTGCACCCTCGGCGAGGAGGGTGAGGTGCTGGTGCCGGACCTGCACCACCTGGCCGCCGAGCACGGGGACGAGCTCGGCGAGCACCGGCTGGGTGAGCTGGCCGACGCGATGGCCTGCCTCGGCGTCACCGACTTCGTCCGTCTGGGCGGGGACCACCGCTTCCGTGACTCCGGCATGGCCTGGGCCGAGGACGGCACCGCCACCGCCCGGGACAGCCTGCGGGAGGGCATCTTCTGGACCACGGACCTGCTGGTCGCCGCCAACGAGCTGG
Source organism: Microlunatus sp. (assembly GCA_048594465.1). Taxonomy (GTDB): domain Bacteria; phylum Actinomycetota; class Actinomycetes; order Propionibacteriales; family Propionibacteriaceae; genus Microlunatus. Next base: position 4,727 of record JBMDXL010000245.1, read on the forward strand.
TGCCGCTGATCCGCGACCGCCGGCCCCAGGTGCTGATCACCTACAACGAGATCGGCGGCTACGGCCACCCCGACCACGTCCAGGCCCACCGGGTCGCCATGTACGGCTACCAGCTGGCCGCCATGCCGCACTACCGGCCCGACCTGGGTCCGGCGTGGCAGGTGGACCGGGTGCTGTGGACGACGATGAGCGAGACCCGGCTCCGGGAGGGGCTGCGGGCGCTGCGGGCGGCCGGCGACACCGAGACCTTCGGCGGTCTCGACCCCGACGGTGCGCTGGGTCCGATGGCCGCGCCGGACGACGCCATCGCCGTCCAGGTCGACGGAGGTCCCTGGGTCGGCCGCAAGCTCGACGCGATGCGGGCCCATGCCACCCAGATCACCGCCGACGGGCAGTTCTTCAGCGGCACCGCCGTGCTGGGCGACTCGATGTGGTCGCAGGAGTTCTACCGGCTCGCCGCCGGCACGGCGTACCCGGACGCGGACGGCTGGGCCGACGACGTCTTCGCCGGTCTGAAGCTCGCGGGCTGAGGCGTGACCGCCGGGTCTGACGGGTCTGACAGGTGGAACGTGGCCGACGGGTCGGAGGGGTAGCGGGGTGTCCGTCGGTGCGCAGGAGTTCCGGCACGCCCTGACCCACTGGGCCACCGGGGTCGCGGTGCTGACCTGCGTGTGGGAGGAGCAGCCGTCCGCCCTGACGGTGACGTCGTTCTCGTCGGTGTCGTTGGACCCGCCGCTGGTGGCCGTGTGCATCGGTCAGCAGTCCCGGTTCCACGCCCCGGTGACCGCTGCCGGTGCCTGGACGGTGTCGGTGCTGGCGGCCGAGCAGGGTGACCTGGCCCGCCGGTTCGCCGCCCACGGCCGGGCGTACGCCACCCAGTTCGACCAGGTCGCGACCACCCCGGCCCCGTCGGGCGCCCCGGTGCTGGACGGCTCCCTGGTGTGGCTGGACTGCCGGACCGTGGCCCGGCACGAGGCCGGCGACCACACGATCGTGGTGGGTGAGGTTCTTCACACCGGCCCGCTCAGCCAGACCGGTCGGCCGGTCGCGGAATCGCCGCGTCGGGACCCCCTCACGTACTATCGAGGGACCTTCAGTGACGCCCCCGCGCACTGACGCGTGTCCACTCGACCGCCGTCCGCACGATCGATGGGGTCGTGCTGCGCCCGGTCGGGTCGAGCCGTTGCCGCCGGGTGCCGCCGCCCCGGTGAGGTAAGTCCGTGAGCAGCCAGTCAGATCCGTCCAGTGGTTCGTCTGACGACGACCGGTCCCTGAGCTGGTCGTCCGACGACGGGCAGCCGACCGACCCCGACGCCACCCTGGTGCGGGGACCCCTGCCGCCCGATCCGAGTGAGAGCCCCGCGGGCGGCCGCCGCGCCGGTGTGGTCGCCGCCCTGGTGGGTGGGGCGCTGGTCCTGGTCGTCGGGGCGCTCTATCTGGTCGGCTACGTGATGGCCGGGGACAAGCTGCCCAAGGACGCTCAGATCGCCGGCATCGCGGTGGGCGGGCTGAGCACCGACGCCGCGGTCACGAAGCTGCAGACCGAGCTCGGTCCGCGGGCGAGTGCGCCGATCGCGGTGACCGCCGGCGACCAGAAGGCCGAGATCGCGCCGGCCGAGGCCGGCCTCGGCGTCGACTACGCCGCCAGCGTCGAGCTGGCCGGCGGCGGACGCAGCCTCGACCCCCGCCACATCTGGCGGGTGCTGACCGGGGGTGCGGAGATCGACCCGGTGGTCGTCACCGACCAGGCGAGACTCGACGCGGCGGTCGCCGCCCTGGCCGAGGACGTGAACCGGGACCCGAAGGACGCGAAGCTCGCCTTCGACGGGTCCGAGGTGGTCCAGACCAAGGGCAAGGACGGCGTCGCGCTGGACACCGCAGGAGCGGCGTCGGCCATCGAGAGCGCCTTCCTGGGTTCCGGCGATCCGGTCGAGCTGCCGGCGGAGGTCACCGAGCCGCAGATCACCACCGCCGAGGTGGCCGCCCTGGCGACCTCGTACGCGAAGCCCGCGGTCTCCGGACCGGTGACCCTGAAGGTGGGCGCGGCCGGCAGCTTCACGGTGACCGCCGGCATGATCGGCGACTCGGTCTCGTTCGTCGCCGCCGACGGTGCCCTGAAGCCCCGGCTCGATCCCGCCAAGCTCCGGAAGGTCGCCGACGACGCCGTGGCGACAGTGGAGCTGAAGAAGCCCAAGGACGCCACCGTCCGGCTGGTCGACGGCAAGCCGAAGGTCATCCCGGCCGTGAACGGCACCACCGTCAGCGCCGCGAACCTGGCCGCAGCCGTCGAGCCGCTGCTGGCCAAGACCGGCAAGGACCGTACCGGCGACGTGGAGCTGACCGGGGCCAAGGCCGCGTTCTCCACCCAGGACGCGGAGAACCTGCAGATCAAGCAGGTGGTGGGCAAGGGCGGCTACACCGAGTTCCCGTACGCCACCTACCGGAACGTGAACATCGGACGGGCCGCGGAGCTGATCAACAACACCGTGCTGAAGCCGGGCGAGACCTTCTCGTTGAACGGCATCGTGGGGGAGCGGACCGCGGCGAACGGCTTCGTCGAGGGCTACATCATCTCCGGCGGCAAGTTCAAGAAGGAGCTCGGCGGCGGCGTCTCGCAGAGCGCGACGACCACCTTCAACGCCATGTTCTTCGCCGGTCTCAAGGACATCCAGCACCAGCCCCACACGCTCTACATCGACCGCTACCCGCCGGGCCGGGAAGCCACGGTGGCCTGGCCGAACCTGGATCTGAAGTTCCAGAACAACACCAAGTACGGCGTGCTGGTGCAGGCGTACGTGAAGAAGGCGACGCCCTCGTCGAAGGGCTCGATCACCGTGAAGATGTGGTCCACCAAGACCTACGACGAGGTCGACTCCACGGCGCTGAAGAAGTCCAACTTCACGACCGGGCGCGACATCACCGACGACGACCCGACGTGCGAACCCCAGGCTCCGGTGCAGGGGTTCACGGTCAACTACTCCCGGATCTTCCGCAACGACGGCAAGGTCGTGAAGACCGAGCCGTTCCGCTGGACGTACGCCCCGACGGACCGCATCACCTGCACGTAGCTGTGTTGGTCGTCACCTGTTCGTAGCACCGCTGCGGCTGGGGGCGGGCGGAAGCCGTCCGTGGTCGGGAAACGCGCGCCCGGAACAGCGGGGGATGGGCGGAAGTCGTCCGTGGTCGGAAAACGCACGCCCGGGACGGCTGGAAGCGTGCGAAAGCCGTCCGTGGTCGGGAAACGCACGCAGCCCAGTCGGCCCGGGAGCGGACCGCGGCTAGACCGACACGCGGTCGGCCACGCCGATCTGCTTGCCGGCATCCAGCAGCACGTCGCCCAGGCGGTCGACGATCTCGTCGAGCAGGGCGGCGTCGGCGATCAGCGGTGGGGCGATCTGCATCACCGCGTCGCCGCGGTCGTCGGTGCGGGCGATCAGACCGGCCTCGCGGAACCGCTTCGGCAGGAAGCCGCGGATGAGGTGGTCGCGCTGACCCTGGTCGAGCCGGCTGTCGTCGGCGTCGGCCACCATCTCCACCGCCCAGAAGAAGCCGGCTCCGCGGATGTCGCCGACGATGGGCAGGGAGCGCAGCTCGTTCATCCGGCTCTCGAGGTGCGGGGCCAGCCCCCGGACGTTCTCCAGCACCCGGTCCCGCTCGAAGATCTCGATGTTCTTCAGCGCGATGGCGGCGCTCAGCGGGTGACCGGCGAAGGTGATCCCGTGGCGCAGCACCCGTCCCGACCCCTCGGTCAGCGGTGCCGTCACCTTCTCGCGGGCCAGCACGGCGCCCATCGGCGCGTACGCCGACGTCAGCCCCTTGGCCACGCTGATCAGGTCCGGCGCCACGCCCTCCCGGGAGGAGGCGAAGAACTCCCCGATCCGACCGAAGCCGGTGATCACCTCGTCAGCCATCAGCAGGATGCCGTAGCGGTCGGCGATCTCCCGGAGCCCCTGCCAGTAGCCCGGCGGCGGGGTGATCGATCCGCCGGCGTTCTGCACCGGCTCGGCGATGATCAGCGCCACCTCGTCGGCGCCGGCGGCCAGCACCGCCTGCTCGACCTCGGCCAGCAGCCGGGCGCAGAAGGCCGCCGGGTCGTCGCCGTCGGGCGCGCGGAACGGGTTGGTGTTGCTGACGTGGCTGACCTCGATCGGGGCGGGGCCGAAGTCGTCCTTGAACCGGGGGATGCCGGTGAACGAGAGGGCGCCGAGGGTGACCCCGTGGTAGGCCACGTCGCGGGCGATCGCCTTGCGGCGCTGGGGCTGCCCCAGCGCCACGTAGTGCTCGCGGACCAGCTTCCAGGCCGACTCCACGGCCTCGGACCCGCCGCTGGTGAAGTAGACGCGGTAGTCGTCGGCCGGAGCCAGCGCGGACACCTTCTCGGCCAGCTCCAACGCGGCCGGGTGGGCGGTGGCCCAGTTGGTGTTGAAGGGCAGCGTGGTCAGCTGCCTGGTGGCGACCTCGGCCATCTCGGCGCCGTAGGAGTAGCCGATCTGGGCACAGAACAGGCTGGACAGGGCGTCGATGTACTGCCGGCCGTGGGTGTCGTAGACATACGGTCCCTCGGCCCGCTCCAGCACCAGCAGGTCGGCGACCTGGGGCTTGCAGAAGTGCAGCAGCAGGTTGTCCGCCGCCATCGCCTGGTAATCGGTCACGATTCTCCTTCTCCGCTCCGGCCAGCCGTCGTGAGGCGCCCTCTCCGACCCGGCATCCCGACACGGTGCCGCCGCGTCTCGATCCGTTCAGCATAGGCCCGGGTCGGCTGCCAGATCGGCACACCGGGGCACCCGCCATGGACGCTCGTGGACGGTCGCGGGAGGATGAGGCGTGGCAACCGTACGCGCGGCAATCACCCAGACGACCTGGACCGGGGACAAGGCGTCCATGCTGGACAGGCACGAGCAGTTCGCCCGGGACGCGGCGGCCGACGGGGCCCAGGTGATCTGCTTCCAGGAGCTCTTCTACGGCCCCTACTTCGGCATCACCGAGGACGCGAGGTACTACGACTTCGCCGAGCCGGCCGACGGTCCGATCGTCCAGCGCTTCTCCGCACTGGCCGCCGAGCTCGGGTTGGTGATGGTGCTGCCGATCTACGAGGAGGACCAGCCCGGCGTCTACTACAACACCGCCGTGGTGGTCGACGCCGACGGCAGCGTGCTGGGCAAGTACCGCAAGAACCACATCCCGCACCTGGACAAGTTCTGGGAGAAGTTCTACTTCCGTCCGGGCAACCTCGGCTACCCGGTCTTCAGCACCGCGGTCGGGCCGATCGGGGTCTACATCTGCTACGACCGACACTTCCCCGAGGGCTGGCGCGAGCTCGGCCTGAACGGCGCGCAGATCGTCTTCAACCCCAACGCCACCAAGCCCGGTCTGTCGAACCGGCTGTGGGAGATCGAGCAGCCGGCCGCTGCGGCCGCCAACGGCTACTTCGTGGCCGCCCCCAACCGGGTGGGCCGAGAGGACAACGAGTACGGCGAGCTGGCCGTCTCCTTCTACGGCTCCAGCCAGTTCGTCGACCCCCAG
>JBMDXL010000246.1:0-1569 GCA_048594465.1 Microlunatus sp.
TCGGTGCGTCCTCGACGGCGGCACGGGGGTTGCCGGTTCAGTAGAGTGGTCGATCGTGGCTGGCTCGGACTTTCCTGCAGAACTCTCGGCTCTCGACAAGGCGTTGTCCTCGATCGAGGCCGTCGTCGACCCCGAGACCAAGAAGATCGAGATCGCGCAGCTGTCGGAGGAGGTCGCCGCCCCGGACCTGTGGGACGACGTCGACAACGCGCAGCGGGTCACCTCGAAGCTGTCGGCCCTCCAGTCCGAGGTGGACCGGCTGGCCGAGCTGCGGTCCCGGTTGGACGACCTCACCATCATGATCGAGCTGGCCCAGGACGAGGCCGACGCGTCGGCGCTGGCCGAGGCCGAGACCGAGCTGGCCTCCCTGCACAAGGCGGTCGAGTCGCTGGAGGTCCGCACCCTGCTCTCCGGTGAGTACGACCCCCGCAACGCCCTGGTCACCATCCGGTCCGAGGCCGGCGGCATCGACGCGGCCGACTTCGCGGCGATGCTGCTCCGCATGTACCTGCGCTGGGCGGAGCGGCACGGCTACCCGACCGAGGTCTACGACACCTCCTACGCCGAGGAGGCCGGGATCAAGTCGGCCACCTTCCAGGTCCGGGCCCCGTACGCGTACGGGACGCTCTCGGTCGAGCAGGGCACCCACCGGCTCGTCCGGATCTCCCCGTTCGACAACCAGGGCCGCCGGCAGACCTCCTTCGCCGGGGTCGAGGTGCTGCCGGTCACCGAGGAGACCGACCACATCGACGTGCCCGAGGCCGACATCAGGATCGACTTGTTCCGCTCCTCGGGCCCGGGCGGGCAGAGCGTCAACACCACCGACTCCGCCGTCCGGATCACCCACCTGCCCACCGGCATCGTGGTGTCCTGCCAGAACGAGAAGTCGCAGCTGCAGAACAAGGCCGCGGCCCTGCGGGTGCTGCAGTCCCGGTTGCTGGAGAAGGCGCGCCGCGACCGCGAGGCGGAGATGAACGCGCTCAAGGGCGACGGCGGCAACAGCTGGGGCTCGCAGATGCGCTCCTACGTGCTGCACCCCTACCAGATGGTCAAGGACCTGCGCACCGACTTCGAGGTGTCGTCGCCCGACGCGGTGTTCGACGGCGAGCTGGACGGCTTCATCGAGTCCGGCATCCGCTGGCGCAAGACCAGCGAGATCGCCGCGTCCTGAGCGGGGCCGGGCACGCCCGGCGCCTCGTCAACACCCGGGAATCCCCGTCGGGTCACCTAGACTCGACGACGGCCTGCACCGGGTACCACGCCCGGGTCCCTGTCGTCTACCCCAAGCCCGAGGCGTGACGTGATTCGTTTCGACAACGTGAGCAAGACCTATGACGGTCAGCGACGCGCTGCTCTGTCCGACGTGTCGGTGGACATCGACAAGGGGGAGTTCGTCTTCCTGGTCGGCCCGTCCGGCTCGGGCAAGTCCACCTTCCTGCGGCTCATCCTGCGGGAGCAGCGACCGAGCAAGGGCAAGGTCTTCGTGGCCGGCCGCGAGCTCAACAAGCTGCACAGCTGGAAGATCCCCGGCATGCGGCGCCAGATCGGGACCGTCTTCCAGGACTTCCG
>JBMDXL010000247.1:0-3916 GCA_048594465.1 Microlunatus sp.
TGAAGTCGGGGCAGGAGTCGTCCGGAGCGCGCCAGCCAGCCGCGACCAGGGCGGCCTGCTGGGCGTCGGAGAGCTGGTAGCTGGCGCCGAGGGAGGCGTTGCCGGCGGCTTCGGCCCGGATCGCGAGCCGCGCCGGGCTGGAGAGGCGGACGTACGGCGGCTCGTCGCCGGCGGAGAAGGAGCGGATGGTCAGGTCGGCGGACTCGTCGATCATGGAGATCACCTCGGCCAGCCGGACGGAGAACTCCGACCACGCCTGGGCCGTGCTCCGATCGAGATCGAAGTCGTCGATCTCGGCCATCTGCCACTCCTCCCTGCCGTCTGCGCGGACGGGACGCCCGTCCCCGTCGAACCTACCCAGCGCGTCGGGACACCGGCCGGGCGGGGTGAGGCGGTCCCGGTCCGTGGTCAGGTGAGCAGGGCGGCGTCAGGTGAGCAGGGCGGCGATGAGGACGAGGGCGGGGACGGCCAGCACGGTGGTGATGAAGATGGCGTCGCGGGCCAGGACCACCCCGGTGCCGTAGCGCACCGCGACCGTGAACACGTTCTGTGCGGTCGGGAGCGCGGCGATCACGGTCACCGCGAACACGTCGGCGGGGGCCAGGCCCATGGCGTAGCGGGCGATCAGGAAGGCGACCAGCGGTTGCACCACGATCTTCAGCACGGCCACCGTGGCCACCGGCAGGCTCTCCGCCCCCGCCGCGGGCTTCGGGCCGAGGCGGAGCGAGACCCCGTACGCCAGCAGCATCCCCGGCACCGCCATGTTGGCCACCAGCTGCAGGGGGTCACCGATCAGCGGCGGGATCGCCACGCCGGTGACCGACAGCAGCAGACCGACCAGCGAGCCGACGGTCAGCGGGTTCCGGAACGGCCGGCTGAGCATGTACCACAGCCAGGCGCCCCGGGACAGGTCCTTGACCTTCGCCGTGGCCAGATCCAGGGCCATCAGACCGGCGGGCTGCAGGATGAGCATCTGGGTGAGCAGCATCGGCACCACCAGGGAGGCGTTGCCCAGCGCGTACGCCGCGATCGGCAGCCCGAGGTTGCCCGCGTTGACGTAGGCGGACCCGAAGGCTCCGATGACGGTCTCGCTGACCGAGCGGCGGTACGCCAACCGGGCCAGCAGCACCCACATCAGGGCGGCCACCACCACGCTGCCGATGGAGGCGACCAGGTTGGCCGAGAAGATCTGGCTCACGTCGGTGTCGGCGAGCACCGTCACCACCAGAGCCGGGCTGGCCACGAAGAAGGCCAGCCGGGACAGCATCTTCTGGGCGTCGACGTCGAGGATGCGCCACTGGGCGAGCAGCGCGCCCAGACCGATGACGGCACCGATGGTGACGAAGCCGGCGAGCACTCCGAGCACGGGTGCTCCCTTCGTCGCGGCTGGTCGGTCGGTGGGGGTGAGCCTCCATCATCGCCGGGCACCCGGCTCCCGGCCGGCCCATCTCACCCGACCCGACCGCCTAGAGTGACGACAATCCCGCGGCCGGGTGTCCCCGGTCGCGTCTCGCTGAGGAGGCGCGCTTGTCCGGCACCGTCGTCCCCTGGGCGGCCGACGCAGGTGTGGCGGCCGTGCTCCACCCGCACCGGCGGCGGTCGCGCCTGACCGTGGTCGCCATGGTCGGTCTGGGTCTGGCCCTGCTGCTGGTGGGTGTGCTGCTGCTGGTGGTCGGCGACCCGCTCCCGCTCCTGGTCTCGGCTCTGGTCGCCGCGGTGTCGTTCCCGCTGCTCATCTGGTTCTTCTTCTGGCTGGACCGGTGGGAGCCCGAGCCGAGCCGCTACCGCTGGGCCGCGCTGGTCTGGGGCGGCAGCGCCGCGGTGCTGATCGCGGCGGGCGGGCAGTTCGTGATCGCGGCCTTCAGCCGGTCGGAGTTCTGGCTGGCCGTCGTCATCGCACCGCTGACCGAGGAGCTGGCCAAGGGCCTGTTCCTGGTCCTGGTCATCTGGCTGCGGCGGCCCCAGCTGCACGGAGTGGTGGACGGGGTGGTCTACGCGGGTCTGGCCGGGATCGGCTTCGCGTTCACCGAGGACGTCCTCTACTACTCCAGCGCCCTCACCGACGGCGGTCCGACCGAGCTGGCCGCGCTGGCAGTGGTGCGGGGTCTGTTCAGTCCGTTCGCGCACCCGCTGTTCACCTCCGCGATCGGGGTCGGCATCGGGGTGGCGGTGACGGCCCGCTCCCGCGAGGCCAAGATCCTGGCGCCGCTGCTGGGCTACCTGGTCGCGGTGCTGCTGCACGCCACCTGGAACGGCAGCACCATGGTGGCCGGCGGCCAGGGCTTCCTGATCGCGTACGTGGTCGTGATGCTGCCGGCGCTGGCGGTGCTGGTGGTGCTGGCCACCCGGGCTCGTCAGCAGGAGGGCCGGATCATCCAGCGCGCCCTCACCGACGCCGCCGCCCGGGGGTGGGTGACGAGCGGTGACGTGGCGTTGGCCGGCAGCCTGGCCACCCGGCGGGCCGCCCGTCGGGCGGCGAGACTGCGGGGTGGGCGACCGGCGGAGCAGCTGATGGAGACCTACACCAACGACCTGACCTCGCTGGCGTTCCTGCACGACGGCGTGATGACCTCAGGCGCGGCGCCGGCGGAGAAGGTGGCCCGCCGGGTCGGCGAGCTCCTGTGGCGGACGCAGGTGCTGCGTCCGTATGCGCTGCCGAGCGAGCCGACGGGACCGATCCCGACCCTGGGGCCGCTCGGTCCCGGACCGGGCGGTCCGGGACCTGCGGTTCCCGGCTCGGTCTAGTCGCTGACGCGCTCGGCCAGCAGCACCGGGATGAGCCGGTCGGTCTTCTCCTGGTACTCCGCGTACGGCGGGTAGGCGGCGACCGCCCGCTCCCACCACTCGTCGCGCTCGGCGCCGGAGATCTCCCGGGCCACGGCGTCGAAGGGCTCCGGTCCGTCCTGCACCATCAGCGCGGCCGGGTCGGCCTGCAGGTTCCGGTACCACTGGGGGTGCTCGGGGGCGCCGCCCTTGGAGGCGACCATCGCGTACACGCCGTCGTGCTCCACCCGCATCAGCGGGTTCTTGCGCAGCTTGCCGGACTTCGCACCGCGGGTCGTGAAGACCACGATCGGCATGTCGGTGTCGCCGAGGATGTTCGCCTCGCGACCTCCGGTCCGCTCGTAGGTCTCGACCTGCTCGCGGACCCACTGCTCCGGGCTGGGGACGTACTCACCTGTCAAGGTCATGAGCCGATCGTAGGCGCGACGAGTGCGATGGAGCTGCCGACCTGACCCATCGCCCACGCCGGTCCCACCGGTGCCATGCTGGTCTCACCGGCGCCGATCCCCAGGGAGGACACGTGGCAGTCCGAGTGGTCGACGTCATCGCCGATCTCCACGTCGGCGATGTGGACGAGGCCCGCCGGTTCTACGCCGACTACCTCGGGCTGAGCACCGAGGAGTTCAACCTGGGCTGGGTGGCGCGCTTCACCTCGCCCGAGACCGGTGCTCATCTGCAGGTCGTCACCCGCGACGCTGCCGCCGCCGAGGACCCCGTCGTCTCGATCAAGGTCGAGGACGTGGAGGCCGCGTACGCCGAGGCGCAGCAAGCCGGCTACGAGATCGTCCACCCGCTCACCGACGAGGCCTGGGGCGTGCGGCGCTTCTTCGTCCGGGCCCCCGACGGCAACGTGCTGAACATCGTCCAGCACCACGTCTGACCTGTCCTGTCCAGAGACGCGAACGGCCCCGCGGCCTGAGCCCCGGGGCCGTGCGGCGGTCAGCGGATCACCAGCAGCCGCAGGGCGAGCCGCCGCCCACGCAGACGTCGCAGCTGCCGCTCGGGCGCATCTTCGTCCCGCAGGTGAGGCAGAGCGGGGCGTCGACGCTGGTGCCGGTGAGCTTCTCGAACAGCTCCGACGTCGTGTGCGCGGTGCTCGGCGCCGGCTTGGCCGCCGCCACCGGCACCTCGA
>JBMDXL010000248.1:0-3741 GCA_048594465.1 Microlunatus sp.
TAGACCACGAAGGCCCCCAGCCCGAGCAGGGCCAGACCCTCCGCCCGCCCGGGAGCGGTGGAGACCGCGCCCACCACCAGCACGGCCAGGGCGAGCAGAGCGAGCCCGGCCGCCCCGACCACGACGAAACCGAGCGCCTCCTCCGACACCGCCGCGGCTCGACGCCGGACCACCCAGACCGGGCAGGCCGCCAGCGCGAGCAGCAGACCGGCCAGCAGGACAGACAGGGCCGGTCTCAGAAGAAGGCGCTGCGGCGCTGCATGAGCAACGCGTACAGGCTGTGCTGGATGGTCTCCCGGACCTGGTCGGTCACGTTGAAGACCACCATCGGGTCCTCCGCGGCTCCGGGCGGCAGCTCGTCGGTGGTGATCGCCTCCCCGAACTGGATGATCCACTTGCTGGGCAGCGGGATCAGCCCGAACACCCCGAACCAGGGGAACAGCGGCGTGATCGGGAAGTAGGGAGCGCCCATCGCCCGAGCCAGCGCGGGGGCGCTGGCGATCAGCGGGTAGATCTCCTCGGAGCCGACGATGGAGATCGGGATCAGCGGGACCTGGGCCCGGACGGCCGCCGAGACGAAGCCGCCGCGACCGAACCGCTGCAGCTTGTAGCGGTCCGCGTACGGCTTGCCCAGTCCCTTGAAGCCCTCCGGGAAGACCGCCACCAGCTGGTCGGAGGCAAGCAGCCGCTCGGCGTCCTCCTGGCAGGCCAGGGTGGTGCCGGTCCGGCGGGCGAAGTCGTGGGAGTAGGGGGTCTTGAAGATCAGATCGGCCCCGAGCATCCGGACGTGCCGGCCGATCTCGTCGTAGACGACCGACTGCAGCACCATCCCGTCCAGCGGCATGGTGCCTGCGTGGTTGGAGACCAGCAGCGCCGACCCGGTGGTCGGCAGGTTCTCGATCCCCCGCACCTCCACCCGGAACCAGCTCTGCGCGAGGGGTCGGAGGATGGGCAGGAACACCTTGGTGGTGAACTCGGGGTCGAAACCGAACTCGTCGATCGCGTAGCGCCCGCTCATCCGCGACCGGGTGAAGTCAACGATCTCCTCCACCGACTCCTGCCAGTCGACCCCGAGCGTCTCGGCCAGCTGGAACGCCGCTTTGAGCGGATCGCGGCTCAGCTCCTTGAGCTGCTCCACCGGCAGGTTCCGCAGACCGCCCAGGGCGGCGGTCACCGCCCCGGCCAGCTCGGTGGCCATGGCGGCGAGGTTGACCGCGGGCGGCACCTGACCGCCGTGGCCACCGGTGGACCGGGCCCGGTCGTCGGAGGAGTCCGCGGCGCGGCCGCGGTGCCCGCCCGCCGCCGCCCGGCCGGCGTCGTCGACGTCGGGGGTGCCGAAGTCGTCGTCGATGGTGTCGTCGGCCCCCGCCGGGTCGACCTGCTCGTCGGTCGGGATGCCGGTCGAGGTCGGCGGCCGGGGGTCCTCGTGCGTCCGATCGGCGGGTTCTGGGTGGCCGGCGTCCTGGTCGGCGGCGTCCAGATCGGCGGCGTCCAGGTCGGGGGCGTCCAGGTCGGCGGCGTCCTGGTCGGGGGGGCTGGGATCGGCCGGCCGCGGCTCGACCACGTCGTGGTCGACGACCGGCGTGGTCAGGTCGTCGGGTTCGGTCGCCGTCCGGGACGTGGCGCGCGGCCGAGGGGGGCGGGTCCGGCTCGGTGCGAGCCCGCGGGCCGCGGCGGACGGAGCCTTGCCGGACCCTCGGCCGGCCTTGCCGCGACTGCCGAGCTGGATGATCTCCGCCTCAGCCACGTCGGGCTCCCGAGCGCTGACCCGCCGCCTCGATCAACCCGGTCACCCCGGTGAGCACCTGGTCGACCCGCTCGGGACTGAGCAGCCCGGGACTGGACACCCCGACGAACTCCTCCAGCGCGGCGCGGCTGGTGAAGCGCGGCGTGAGCCCGGTGGCCGCCACGAACCTGGTGGTGTCCATCGCCCGACCGTACGTGAGGGCGGCGATCTGGTCCGACGACCAGTCCCCCAGCCGGGCCTGGCGCAGCATGCCGGCGACCACCGGACCGAGCTGGACCGGCAGACCCAGCGTCGGCCGACCCATCAGCCGGAGGGCCTGGCTGAGCGAGACGATGTCGGGCGCGCCCACGTTGTACGTCCCGGGGTGGTCCTCCCGGGTGACGGCGAGCAGGGCACCGACCGCGTCGGTCGGGTGCAGGAACTGCAGCCGGGCGTCGAACCCCAGCACCCGGGGCACCACGGGCAGCGACAGGTAGCGGGTCATCTGGCTGTCGACCCCGGCCCCCATCAGGTTGCCGAGGCGCAAGGTCGTGACCGCCACGTCGGGACGCCGCCGGCCGAGGCCACGGACGTACGACTCGATCTCCAGCGAGTCCTTGCCGAACCCGGTCCGCGGCTGCACCCGGGGCGACATGTCCTCGGTGACCTTGACCGGGTCGCGCGGCGACGCCCCGTCGACCGACACCGAGCTCTGCACCACCAGCTTGCGGACCGAGTCCGCCTTCTGGCACGCCGCCAGCAGCTGCATGGTGCCGATGACGTTGATCTCCTTCATGGAGGACCGTCCACCGCTGCCGGGGTTGGCCACGATGGCCATGTGCACCACGGTCTCGACCCCTCGGCTGTTGATCACCTTGCCGATGACGGGGTTGCGGATGTCGGCCCGGACGAAGGACACCTTGCCCAGGTCGTGCCGGGGCGGGCTCACGTCGACGCCGATGACGTCCAGGGTCTCGTCGGTCGCGAGGGCGCGGGCGAACCGTGCTCCGAGGTCCCGCGAGACCCCGGTCACCAGAACGACCCGCGACATCGAGCCGACGCCCTGGGTGCGCGGGGCTACTTGCCCGCGCGGCGGCGCTGGATGCGCGTCTTCTTCAGCAGCTTGCGATGCTTCTTCTTCGCCATCCGCTTGCGACGCTTCTTGATGACCGAACCCACAGTGAAACCTCTCGATTGCCCGAAGGGCGGCCGGGAACCCGTACCGCTGGGCGCTTGTTGACTGACACGAACTGCGCCCGGTGACCCGAGCAACACCGCATGTTACCGCCTGCGCGAAGTCCCTCGCTCCACCACGACGGGCCGCCCGACGCCCCTGGCCGCCTGCGCGAGACGTAGCCCTGGACGACGCCGCTCGGGTTTCCCGGAGTCGCTCGGTCTGCAGATCGAGCGACACCTCCGAACCCGAGCGACGAGTGTGCGCGCGGCGGAGTCCGTCAGTCGCGACCGGCTCCTGTCCCGGCCAGGGCCGCGATCACCCCGTCCCGGGCGGCGAGCGGGATCCGGTTGTCGAACAGCTCCTTGACCTGACGACCCGGCAGCCAGGCCGTGTGCCGGCGTACGTCGTCGGCCACCCCCGGGTCGACAGCCGCGATCGCGTCCAGCACCGCGCTGAACGCGTCCGGGTCATCGACCAGCTCGGCCAGAGTGGACTCCGGCGACAGCGCGGGACGGGCGACGGCGGCGACCGGCGCGGTGACGGTCCAGGTGTGCCGGCCCGAACCGACCGCGAACTCCTGCCCGTCCGGCAGGTGAACCTCGGCCGACGCGTTCGGCGGCACCTCGGCCACGACCGTGACCAGGTCGCCGTCGCGGTCCCAGCGCACCGACGCGGGACCGTACGGCGTGAGGTGCCGCGCCTCGGCGAAGTCGAAGCCGGTCAGCGGGTGCGGGTCGATCCGGAGCACGCCGTAGCCCTGGGTGGCCGGGGCCAAGCCGGCCACCACCCGGTGCAGCCAGTCGGCCACGGCCCCCAGCGCGTAGTGGTTGAAGCTGGT
>JBMDXL010000249.1:0-2331 GCA_048594465.1 Microlunatus sp.
GTCGTACCCGGCATGACCACCACCGAGACCGCCGAGACCCTGCCTCCCGTCGTCGACACGGCCACCTGGCGCGCGCAGCTGGACGAGCTCCGCCGGCGCGAGAAGGCGGCCACCCGCGAGCTGGACGCGATCGCCGCGCAACGGCGGCGGCTGCCGATGGTCGCGCTGCCGGACTACACGCTGCAGGGTGAGGTGGGGCCGGTCCGTCTGGTCGACGTGTTCGCGGGTCGGCGCCAGCTGATCACCTACCACCACATGTGGAACCCGGGAGCGGAGTGGCAGTGCGGCGGTTGCACCGGCTTCACCGCGCAGTTCACCCGGCTCGACTTCCTGACCGGCTACGACGCCCGTTTCGTCGTGGTCACCCAGGGTCCGATCGAGGAAGCGCTGGCGTACAGGGCGTTGGTCGGCAACAAGATGAGCTGGTACTCGACCGCGGACAGCCCGTTCGGGGCCGACGTCGACGCCCCGGCCGGCGGCGGCTTCGCGGTCAACGTCTTCCTGCGGGACGGTGACACGGTCCACCGCACCTGGCACACCGCCGGCCGCGGCACCGAGCAGCTCAGCCACGAGTTCCCGCTGATCGACCTGCTGCCGTGGGGTCGGCAGGAGGTCTGGCAGGACTCGCCCGCCGGGTGGCCGCAGCGGGAGACGTACGAGGGCTGGCTGGACTCACCCGACATCGCCCGCCTGTACGGGCCGGGCTCCGGCGCCTAGCCCCGAGGACGCCGGGAGCGGGCTGCGGCCGGGCGGTCACCCGGCGCGACGGCGCTCCGGGCACCGGACGGTGTGCCGGCCGCGGACTCGACCCCGGCGGGCGGTGCGGTGGTGCCGCGCAGCACCAGCCGGGTCGGGATCAGGACCGGTGAGGTCGGGACCTCGTTCTCCTCGCCGCCGAGCTCGGCCAGCAGCATGCCCGCCGCCACCACACCCTGACCCCGGACGTCCTGGGCCACGGTCGTCAGGTCGAACATGGTCGCCATCTCGTGGTCGTCGATGCTGATCACCGAGATGTCACCGGGCACCCGCAGGCCGGCCCGCCGCAGCGCCCACAGGGCGCCGATGGCCAGCTCGTCGTACTCGGCGAACACGGCCGTGGGCAGCACCGGCCGGGACAGCAGAGCGCTCATCGCCTCGGCGCCGCCGTCGGACCCGTGCGCCCCGGTGGCCACCAGCTCCTCGGGCAGGGTCAGTCCGGCCGCCCGGAGCGCCTGCTCGCACCCGCGTCGTCGTTCGTCCGAGGACGCGAACTCGAAGCGGGGGTCATCGGCCTCGCCCAGGATCAGACCGATCCGGCGGTGGCGCAGGTGGATCAGGTGGTTCACGGCCTGCCGCGCCGCCGCCACCGCGTCGATGCCCACCGACGGGGCGCCGGGCACCGCCGTGCCGACGGTGACGAAGGGGATGTCGAGGGCCCGCAGCGCGAGCGTGTGCTCCTCGTTCAGCGGCGCCGAGAGCACCAGGATCCCGTCGACGCGCCCGGCCAGGGGCATCCGGGAGAAGAAGTCGTCCCGGACCTCGGCGTTGCCGAGGTGGTAGAGGAGGACGTCGTAGCCGTGCTCGCGCAGGTGGTCGACCGCCGCCGCCGTCACGGTGGTGAAGAACCAGCGGGTGATGAACGGCACGATCACCGCCACCGTCCGGCGGGGTCCGGGCGCGAACTCGGGGGAGGCCGGCAGAGCAGCGGTGTAGGACAGCTCCCGGGCGGCCTCGATGACCCGGCGGCGCGTGTCGGGCGACACCTTGGCCAGCCCCCGCAGGGAGCGGGATGCCGTGGCGGCCGACACCCCGGCGCGCTCGGCGACGTCCTGGAGACTCACCCGGACGGCCACCTGGGTCGTCGGGGTCCGGTCGCTCACAGTGCCCAAGGGTAGCCGCCGTCTCCGGGGGAAGGTGACTCCATCGTGCCGTACGGAGACCGTCGGGGAAAGCCTTTCCATCGGCGCGACAACCAGCCCGATTGTTGAGAAGTCAATGACAGCGAGAATCTGAGGGTTCCTGAGAGAAGGTGTTGCCAACGTGCATGACCGGTGCCAGACTCGCGCTGCAAAGTTTTCCTTCTTCTGAGACTCAAGCCAATGTCGTTGCACCCGCCCGCCCCGGCGGTCCCGGTCCGGCGACGACGCACAGTGAGGTGGCGTGGCGTGACGGCGAATGTGATCGTGACCGTGGAGCGGGAGTTCGACAGCCCGCGTGAGCAGGTGTTCCGGGCGTGGACCGACCCCGCGGAGCTGGCGCAGTGGCGGGGCTCCCCCGGGTGGCACGTGGAGCAGGAGACCCTGGCGGGTGACCTGCAGCTCGGCGGGAAGCACACCCACGTCAAGGTGCGTG
>JBMDXL010000025.1:0-2880 GCA_048594465.1 Microlunatus sp.
AGGCCAGCCGGAGCGGGAGCGGCCACCGGCGGACCGGCCGGGTGTCGAGCAGCCCGATCGGCAGCACCCGCGCCCCCGAGCCCAGGGCCAGGCGGGCCACCCCGGTCTTGCCCTTGTAGAGCCGTCCGTCCGGGGACCGCGGTCCCTCGGGGAACACCACCATCGCCGCCCCGCCGGCCAGGATGTCGGCCACCTGCTGCATCGAGTCCGCCGAGCGGCGACCACCCGAGCGGTCGAGCGGGTGCACCCCGATCTCCAGCAGGAACCAGCGCAGCAGCCGTCCGGGGCCCCGCATCGTGAACAGCTCGTTCTTGGCCGCGAAGCTGAGCTGGCGGCGCAGCACGCCGGGCACCAGGACGGTCTCGCCCGCGGTCTGGTGGTTGGCGGCGATGATCAGCGGCCCGGTCATGGGCAGCCGCTCGACCCCGATCACCTGGGGCCGGCACATCAGGAGCAGCCACGGCCGCACGAACGCGTCGCGCAGGAACAGGTAGAGCCGGGCGGGTGGGGCGACCGGCAGGGGATGCGGATCGACGGACGACGTCACGGGTGGGCTCTCCTCACAGCGGCTGCGGGCTGAGCCTAGTGCTCACCCCGGTCCCCCGCGACCGACCCGGACCCGGCGTCGGCGGGAGGCTCCGCGCAGGGCCCGCGCCGGTACCGACCTCGGCATACGATGACGAGGTGAGCGCACCCACCGACCGCACCATCGCGGTGCTCCCGGGCTGTGAGCCGTACCGCAGCGAGGGTGGGGACGGCGCCGTCCTGGTCTGTCACGGGTTCAGCGGCTCACCGATCTCCATGCGGCCCTGGGCCGAGCATCTCGCCGCGGAGGGGTACGAGGTGTCGCTGCCCCGGCTGCCGGGACACGGCACGCACTGGACCGAGCTCAACCGCACCAGCTGGGTCGACTGGTACGCCACCGTCGAGCGCGAACTGCTCGACCTCGCCTCGCGGCACGGCCGGGTCGGTGTGGCCGGACTGTCCATGGGCGGGGCGTTGGCGCTGCGGCTGGCCGAGCGTCACCCCGACGTGGTGGCCGGCCTGGCGCTGGTCAACCCCGCGGTGACCAACGCCAGCCCGGTGATCAAGCTGACCGGACTGCTGCGTCACGTGGTGGCGTCGGTCGCCCCGATCGGCGGCGACATCGCCAAGCCGGGCACCCACGAGGGCGCCTACGACCGGACCCCGGTCGGTGGGGTGTACGCGATGACCCGGCTGTGGCGGGCGGTGCGCGCCGACCTGGCCGAGGTGCGGTGCCCGCTCCTGCTGTTCCGCTCGGTCGTCGATCACGTCGTCGACCCGACGTCGGCCGAGCTCATCCTGGCCGGGGTGGGCTCCGACGAGGTCACCGAGCGGCTGCTGCACCGCAGCTTCCACGTGGCCACCCTCGACCACGACGCCCCCGACATCTTCGCCGAGAGCACCGAGTTCTTCGCGCGGGTGCTCGGACGGTCCGACGCGCGGCCCGCCGACGGCCACGAGGCGGTCTGAGCGTGGCCACCCGCGAGCCCGACGACGCCGAGGTCGAGGCGCGGTTCGCCTCGATCGTGGCCGCGCTGCGCCGCGAGAACCCCGAGCTCGCCGAGGAAGGTCCGGTCGATCGGACGGCTCCCCCGTCCGCGCCGCCGACCGGGCGCGGGGCCACCCGACGACCCGACACCGACGACGACTGGACCCGCGGCCACCCGCTGTTCGCCGACGACGACCGCGATCGGGCGACCGACCCCGAACCGACCGCGCCGGCGGGATGGCGCGAGCACCGTCCCCCGTCCGACGACGAGCTGGACGACGAGCCGCCGCCCAGCAGCGAGCTCCCGCCGTGGCGTCCGTCGGGATGGGCGATCGCCGGCATCGTCGCCGTCGCCTTCTCGGTGATCGCCACCCTGATGGTGATCGGTGGGGTCCGAACCCCACCGTGGCTCGGTTGGGCGGCGCTGGTCGGGATGGCGGGCGGCCTGGTCATCCTGTTCACCCGGTTGCCGCGGCACCGCGACGAGGAGGACGACGGCGCGCGGCTCTGAGCCACCGGCGGTGACCTACCAGGCGGTCCCGGTCTGCACGAACACCCGCCCGCCGGGCTCGTGCGGAGTGCCGGGCTCGACCACGCCGACCGCCTCGGCCAACGCGACGTCGCCGGGCGTGCCGGCCGCGAGCCTCCGGTGCAGGTCGGCCATCAGTTCGACGGTCCGGGCGTCGTCGACCGGGGCGACGGGCGCGATCACCGACGCCACGCCGAGGGCGAGCAGGCCGGTGCACAGCCCGAGCGGCTCGTCGCCGGGCCGCACCCGGGCGCGTCCGGTGTCGCAGGCCGCCTGGACGACGGCCCGGGCCGTCACCGCGGCCGGTTCCAGGTCGTACAGGCACACCGGTCCGTCGTCGAGCTCGATCGCGGAGAACATCGGGTTCTGCTGGTGGTGCCGACCGTGGGCGGCCACGTGCACGAGGTCGCACGACCCCAGCGCCCGGGTCCAGCCGGCGGCGGTGTCGTCGACGGCCACCTCGCCGGCGGGCCCCCAGGCCCGGCGGACCACCGTCCGCTCCGACTCGGCCGCTCCGAGCCGCGGTCCACGGACCACCGCGTAGCGCGGCATCGCCGGCCGGGCCGTCCGCGCCAGTCCGGCGACCCAGGTCGTGGCCGACAACGCCACGGTGACCGGTCGGTCGCGGGCGATCAACCCCCAGGGCAGCCCGCTCAGCGGACGACACGGCACCACCACCAGCCGGTCCGGCACCCGGCCCAGCGGGGCCAGCAGCCGCTCGGCCAGCACCGCGCCCAGATCCACCGCCGACCGCCCCACCCCGGCCCGGATCGCCGGCGGCAGCGGCCGGGCCGCCATCTGCAGGTCGGCCCGCAGCCGACGGGCCGGCTCGGCGGTC
>JBMDXL010000250.1:0-9224 GCA_048594465.1 Microlunatus sp.
CGGCTCGATCGCCGAGCTGGAGGCTGACTTCGGGGTCGAGGTGACCGACCTGCACCGGCCGTTCATCGACGAGCTGACCCGACCCAACCCCGACGACCCGACGGGCCGCTCGACCATGCGTCGGGTGACCGAGATCCTCGATGTCTGGTTCGACTCCGGGTCGATGCCGTACGCGCAGGTGCACTATCCGTTCGAGAACGGGGACTGGTTCGAGCACCACTTCCCGTGCGACTTCATCGTCGAGTACATCGGCCAGACCCGCGGCTGGTTCTACACCATGCACATCCTGGCCACCGCGCTGTTCGACCGGCCGGCGTTCAGCAGCGCCATCAGCCACGGCATCGTGCTGGGCAGCGACGGGCAGAAGATGAGCAAGTCGCTGCGCAACTACCCCGACGTCAGCGAGGTGTTCGACCGCGACGGCGCCGACGCGATGCGCTGGTTCCTGATGTCGTCGCCCATCCTCCGCGGGGGCAACCTGATCGTCACCGAGCAGGGCATCCGCGAGGGGGTCCGGCAGGTGCTGATCCCGCTGTGGAACGCGTACTACTTCTTCACCCTGTACGCCAACGCGGCGCAGGGCGGTCGGGGCTACGACGCGAAGATCAGCCGGGACAGCACCGACGTGCTGGACCGCTACATCCTGGCCAAGCTGGACGAGTTCACCACCCAGGTCGGCGACGAGCTCGAGGCGCTGAACGTGGCTGCCGCCTGCGATGCCACCCGGTCGTTCCTGGAGGTGCTGTCGAACTGGTACATCCGCCGGTCCCGGGAGCGCTTCTGGGACGGGGAGTCCGCGGCGTCGCTGGCCGCGTTCGACACCCTCTGCACGGTGCTGGAGCAGACCACCCGGGTGGTGGCTCCGCTGCTGCCGCTGACCGCGGAGGAGGTGTGGCGCGGGCTGACCGGTCAGCGCTCGGTGCACCTGACCGACTGGCCGTCGGTCACGGGGGAGTCCGACGCCGGTCTGGCCGCGGCCATGGACCGGGTCCGGGAGGTGTGCTCGACCGCCTCGGCGCTGCGCAAGGCCGAAGGGCTGCGGGTCCGGCTGCCGCTGGCCTCGCTCACCGTGGTCACCGAGGACGCGGCGGCGCTGCAGCCGCTGGCCGGTCTGATCACCGACGAGCTGAACGTGAAGTCGCTGGTGCTGACCGATCTCGCGGACGCCGACCAGGGCGCCTTCGGGGTGCGGCAGACCTTGCAGGTCAACGCCCGCGCCGCCGGTCCGCGACTGGGCCGGGACGTCCAGTGCGCGATCAAGGGCAGCAAGTCCGGCGACTGGGCGGTCGACGCCGACGGCGCCGTCGTGGCCGGCGGGATCGCCCTGCAGGAAGGGGAGTACGCCCTGACCACGGTGGTGGCCGACGCCGACCCGAGCGACCAGCGGGCGGTGGCGATGCTGCCCGGTGGTGGATTCGTGATCTTGGACTGTGCGGTCACCCCCGAGCTCGCGGCCGAGGGCCTGGCCCGCGACGTGGTCCGGGCGGTGCAGCAGGCCCGCCGCGACGCCGGTCTGCAGGTCAGCGACCGGATCGTGCTGACCCTGGGCGGGGACGCGGACGTGCAGACCGCGATCCGGCAGCACGCCGAGCTGATCGCCGACGAGACCCTGGCCGTCGACCTGGTGGTGGGCGGCGCGTCGGCCGGGGAGTCCCTGACGGTCGGCGACGGTCAGCGGGTGACGATCACCGTCTCGCGCGCCACCGCCTGAGCCGCACCCCCGATCATGGCCGAGTTGTCAGACTCTGTGGTTGCCCGGGCGACCACAGAGGCTGACAACTCGGTGTAGGGCGGCGCGACGGGGTGGGAGGCGACGGGGTGGGGTGCGACGGGAATCACGCCCCGCGAGGGCTGACACCGTTGTCACGGGCCTGTTACGGTAACTGGGTCAGGCATGACGTCGGGGTTGTGCGGCCCATCGTGTCGGCTCCGGTCGACGACACCAGAGAGTCATGCTCGTGACCACCCTCGCTTTCACGCTCTTCTCGCTGGCGCTGCCGCTGCTGGCGCTGTTCTCCTTCACCTGGCTCGTCAACGCGCTGTTCGACGAGACCTCGCTGATCCGCCGCGGCGGCACGCGCCTCGAGGAAGCCCGGATTCTCCGTCGGAGCCTGTCCGCATGATCACCTTCGCGCTCACCCTGGTGATGCTCACCGTGGTCCTCCCCGTCGCGGTCTTCTACGGCGGCGCCTGGCTGATCACGGCCGCGTACGACGAGGAGTCGGTCCTCCGCCGCGCGGTCAGCCGGCTCGCCACCCCGGCCGGCTAGCCCCACCCCGGCCGACCAGCCCCACCCCGACCGACCGGCAGCTCCGGGACTACGTGGTCTGCTGGGCCGCCCAGGCCCGGTCCGCCTCGACCGCTGTCGGCAGGGTGGCGAACACGTGGTCGGCGCCGATCCGCTCGATCAGCCCGGCCTTGCGCAGGTCCTCGGCCACCTCGAACTTCACCCGGGCCAGGGCCAGCGTGATCCCGCGGTCGGCCAGCTCCGCCCGCAGCTCCTCCAGCACGTCGGCGGCGGTGAAGTCGATCTCGGTGTTGGCCTCGGCGTTCAGCACGAACCAGCGCACCGGCTCGGTGGCCTCGTCGATGGCCAGCAGCGCCCGGGTCCGGAAGTTGTCGGCGTCGGCGAAGAACAGCGGAGCGTCGTAGCGGTAGACCAGCAGCCCGGGGACCTGGGTCGAACCGGGGTAGTCCTCCACGTCGTGCATACCGGCCAACCCCGGCGAGAACCCCAGCACCGCGTCGTGGGGCCGGACGATCCGGCGCAGCAGGTTGAGCACCGACAAGCCGATGGCGATGGCGATCCCGTAGAGCACGTCGACGGCCAGCACGGCCACGGTGGTGGCGAAGGCCAGCACCAGCTCGCTGGTGCGGAAGTGCGCCAGTCGACGGAAGCCGGCGATGTCCACCAGCCGCAGCGCCGCGTAGACCACCACCCCGCCCAGGGCGGCCAGCGGGAACGTCTCCAGCGCCGGTCCCAAAAACAGCAGCGTGGCCAGCACCACGAGCAGGGCGGTGAGGGCGGCGACCTGGCTGCGTCCGCCGCTGGAGACGCTCACCGCCGTACGGCTGCCGCTGCTGCTGACCGGGAACCCCTGCAGCAGACCCGCCGACACGTTGGCCGCACCCAGGGCGAGCAGCTCCTGGTTGGCGCGGACGGGCGGATCGTCCCGGGTGGCGAACGCGCGACCGGTGAGGACGTTGTCGGTGACGCCCACCGCCGCGATGCCCGTGGCCGCCAGCACCACCTGCACGGGGTCGAGCGCCGCGACGTCGGGGATCCGGGGGACCGGCAGGCCGCGGGGCACCTCGCCCACGACGGCGAGCCCGAAGCGATCGGCCCCGATCACCGCGACCACGATCGCGGCGGCCACCATCACGATCAGCACCCAGGGCCACCGGGGTCGCAGGGCGCGGCCGGTGAGCAGCGCCACCACGACGACGGCGCTGAGGAGCAGCGTCGGCGGCTCGACCAGCCTGAGGTGGGTGGCCACGTACGCGATCTCGGAGAACGTGCTGCCCGACGGCACCGACATCCCGGTGATCTTGCCCAGCTGACTCACGATCATGAGCACGGCGATACCGGCCATGTAGCCGGTCAGCACGGGTTTGGAGAGCAGGTCCGCGACGTAGCCGAGGCGGGCCAGCCAGCCGACCACGCAGATCACCCCGACCGCGACGGCCAGCGCGGCGGCGGCGGTGGCGGCCAGCGCCGTGTTCCCCGCGGTCACGGTGGCGATGCCGACGGCGGTCATCAGGGCGGTGGTGGACTCGGGGCCGACCGAGAGGCTCCGCGAGGAACCGAAGAGCGCGTAGAGCAGCAGCGGTCCGACCGCCGCCCACAACCCCTGGACCGCGGACAGCCCCGCCAGCTCCGCGTACGCCATCACCTGCGGCACCAGGTACGCGGCCACGGCCAGCCCGGCGATCAGGTCGCCGCGCAGCCAGGGCCGTTCGTAGTGCCGGATCTGCCAGGCGCCGGGCAGCAGCACGGCCCAGCGTGGCGGCTTGGTCGCGGGAGCGGTGCCGGCACCCGCAGGGGTCGGCGCGGCGGTGGCCATGGCGGGACAGTAGTGCACCCGGCCCGGGACCAGGCGCTCGTCGCCTCAGGCGCCGACCGGGGGTGCGACCCGACCACCGGCGGCGACCTCGTAGACCAGCCAGAGCGCCCCGTCCGCCAGCACCTCCGACTCCACCAGACGGAGGTCGACCCCGCCGGCCACCGGGACCGGCAGCCGGACCAGGGTCTGCGCGGCCGGGTCGGCGCCGATGCTCGGTGCGATGATCACCACCACCCGGTCGGCCAGCCCGGCGGCGAGCAGCGCACCGTTGAGCGCTCCGCCGGCGTCGGTGCGGATCGAGCCGACCCCGTGCTCGGTGGCGAGCACCGACAGCGCCCGGGCCAGATCCACCCGGTCGTCGCCCGCGGTCAGGTGCGACACACCGCGACGGTCGAGGTGGGCCAGGTACTCGGCGGGGGTCGTCCGGCTGACCAGCACGACGACCCGGTCGTACCAGGGCTGCGCCTGCGCGTGCCGCCAGCTGTGGATCCGGCCGCGGCTGTCGGGCACCACGAGCAGCGGACGCGGCTCGTGGACTAGCTCGGCGAACCCCGGTGGCAGGCTGACCGGCTCCAGCGCCGGCAGCGCACGTCGCTGGTCGGCGGCCGACTCGTTCGGACCGAACGCCTCGGCGGTGACGCTGCCCATCAGGATCGCGTCGCTGCGCCAGCGGAACCCGCGCGCGTAGTAGCGCACGCCGTCACCGGCGAACCCGGTGATCTTCCCGTCCAGGCTGATCTCGTTGTAGATCGTCAGGTGCGGTCGTGTGGCTGCCATCGACGGATCGTCGCAGCCGCCGCCGACAACCGCGGCGATCGCCCGCCCGAGGGGCCACCGGATCGGGCCCCGCCCGCCGACCTCGGTCTGAGGGAGACTGGCCGGGTGCGGACAGGACTGGCGATCGCGGTGCTGGTCGGCAGCTGGCTCTCGGCGGTCGTCATCGCCTGGGGCGGCAGCTACCCCGGCGGACAGCTGGCGATCGTCTTCGGGGCGCTGGTGCTGATCGGGCTGACCGGCGTCGCCTGGCTGATCCTGACGGTCGCCGAGGTCGCGGTCCGACGGTTCGCGCTCGCGGTCGCGCTGGCCGTCCTGGCCCTGCTGGTCATCGGGGGTGCTGGTGTCGCGGCCCGGATCGAGCTCCCGCTGCTGGCCCGCTTCGCGGCGTCCCGGCCGGCCTTCGACCAGGTCATCGCCGACCGCGGCGAAGCGGGGCCGGGGGCTCCGTGCCCGTCGCGGATCGGCACGTACCGGATCCTCAGCTGCCGCACGGTCGGCTCCGACACCTACTTCCGCGCCCGGGACGGTGGCTTCCTGGACTCGGTCGGCTTCGTCTACCTGCCCGAGGGTGTGCCGGTCGACCCGCCGACCGACACCTCGATCACGTACGGGCAGCTGCGCGGTCCCTGGTACACCTTCGTCGAGTCGTGGTGATCCCCCCGGCGCCGAACCGGAGGTTTACAGTGTTGTGCCCATGAGCGGAACGACGGCGCAGTCGACAGGTCCGATGCGGGTGCCGGTGAGCACCGGGCGGGCGGTCCTCAACACGATCAAGGGATCGGCGGGCAACCTCGTCGAGTGGTACGACGTCTACGTCTACACCGTGTTCGCCGTCTACTTCGAGGCCCAGTTCTTCGACCCGGCGGACAAGAACTCGACCCTCTACATCTACGCGATCTTCGCGGTCACCTTCCTGATGCGGCCGGTGGGCTCGTGGTTCTTCGGCCGGTACGCCGACCGCCGCGGCCGGCGGGCGGCGCTCACCTTCAGCATCACCTTGATGTCGGCCTGCTCCTTCGTGGTGGCGGTGATGCCGACCCGCGAGTCGATCGGTCTCTGGGCGGCGGTGATCTTGGTCGTCGCCCGACTGGTCCAGGGTTTCGCCACCGGCGGGGAGTACGGGACGTCGGCCACCTACATGTCCGAGGCGGCCACCGCCGACCGGCGCGGGTTCTTCTCCTCCTTCCAGTACGTCACTCTCGTGGGTGGGCACGTGCTCGCCCAGTTCACGCTGCTGATCGTGATCAGCGCGATGGACCTCGACGCCGTCCGCGACTGGGGCTGGCGGATCGGCTTCTTCATCGGCGGCATCGCTGCCCTGGTGGTGCTGTGGATCCGTCGCACCATGGACGAGTCGCTGAGCGAGGAGCACCTGGCCGCCGTCCGCTCCGGGGAGCGCGAGGCCGGCTCGCTGAAGGTGCTGTTCACCCGGCACTGGCGCCAGCTCCTGCTGGTCTTCCTGATCACCGCCGGCGGCACGGTGGCCTTCTACACCTACAGCGTCAACGCCCCGGCCATCGTCAAGACCGCCTTCGGTGAGGACGGCGCCCGCGCCGCCACCTGGGTCAACCTGTTCGGGCTGATCTTCCTGATGCTGCTGCAACCGCTCGGCGGGCTGCTCAGCGACAAGATCGGCCGCAAGCCGATGCTGGTCTTCTTCGGCGTGGGCGGGGTGCTCTACACCTGGGTGCTGATCACCTACCTGCCGCAGACCACCTCCCCGGTCTCGGCCTTCCTGCTGACGGCGGCAGGGTACGTCATCCTCACCGGCTACACGTCGGTGAACGCGATCGTGAAGGCCGAGTACTTCCCGGCCGAGGTGCGGGCGCTCGGGGTGGGTCTGGGCTACGCACTGGCCAACTCGATGTTCGGCGGCACGGCCCCGTTGATCTACCAGGCGGCCAAGGCCGGCGACAACGTCACGGGCTTCATCATCTACGTCACGGCCGTGATCGCGGTCAGCCTGGTCGTCTACGTCGTCTTCCTGAAGAACCGGGCGGTGACCGCCCTGGACCTGGAGCAGGGCCACGCGTACGCCTCGGTGGACCGCGGGCGCTGATCCGTCGCGCAGCGCAGTGACCTGTCGCTCCGTTCGCTGACCGGGCGTCGTCGGCGCGAAGCCGCCTGGTTGACTTGCCCCATGGCTTCGCGTCGTGAAGGAACCCTGGCGGCGGTGGCGTTGGCCACCGTGCTGGTCGCCGGCGGGTGCAGCACCCCGCCCTGGCAGCAGGGGGCGTCGGCCTCGCCGGCCGCCTCGACGTCACCCAGCGGGTCGGTCAGCCCATCGGCGTCGGCCACGCCGACGGCGAGTGCCACCGCGCCGGTCCAGAACGACCTGGCCACCGGCTCGCTGAAGCGCACCCTGACGGCGGGGGCGGCGGAGCTGAAGGTCACCTACTGGTCCACCCTCGATCTCGCGGCGTGGGTCCCGCAGGTGCCGAAACCGCTCAACGCGGTCGCGTCGGCCACCCTGGACGGCGGGGCGAAGGGCCAGAACGTCTACCTCAGTGCGGTCCGGGTGGCCACCACCGCGTACGCGGCCGACGGGTCGCCCCAGGTGCTGGAACCGGTCGAGGACACCGCCGACGTCAAGCCCGGCTACCTGGTGACCAAGCCGAGCTCGTTCCAGCAGGTGTTCTCCCTGCCGCCCGCGCCCGAGGGCAGCACCGCGGTGCAGATCACCGTCACCTACGAGCTGCTGATCCAGTCCGCGCCGGACGCCAAGACCTATCTCCGACAGGCCACCTCGGACTCCTTCCAGGTGCCGCTCGTCGGCTGACGAGGCTCAGGACCGGCTCAGCCGTGTCCCTTGAGCAGATCCAGAGGATCGACGAAACCCTGAGGACCTCTTGAGCGGAGGCTCGCCCGGGCCCCGGTCGGCAGTGCGGTTGACGGTTCAATCTTGTTCTCAGCACTGCACCACGACGACGCAGCTGGGGAGTCGCCGAGTCGGGGAGCGTGCCGGAGGAGCCCGGCCTGACCCGCACCATCGGGGGATGAGGCGTCGGTCGGGTGCAGCACCGACCGGGGCACCATCGGGGGATGGTCCGGTCGGAGCAGGTCGTCCGGTTCGACTGCGCACCATCGGGGGATGAGGCGTCGGGCCGGTGCCAGACCCGGCCCATGGCGCTCGTGTGGGGACCCGAGCGCCGTGGGCCGGATCCATCTCTGTGGCCGTCCGTTCCGGCACGTCAGTCTGCGGTCGCCCGCGTGCCGATCAGCTGCCGTCCGGGTGACCGTTCGTGGCTTGCCGGTGGGTTCCGGTCTGTCGTACGCCGCTGGGGTGACCGTTCGTGGCTTGCCGGTGGGTTCCGGTGTTCCGGGGCGGCGCCGGGGTGACCGTTTGGTGCCTCGCCGGTGGCATCCGGATCGCACGAGAGCCTGCGTGACCGAGCGCCCGCCCAGCAGACCCGGACAGCCGAGAACCCGTACGGCTTCAGGCGCGTACGGGTTCTCCAGCCACACGGTCAGGGCAGGACGACGATCCCGTCCTCGTCGGAGTGCACGACCTGACCCGACGCGATGGTGACGCCGCCGATCTCCACCGGGGCGTCGACCGTGCCGGCCCCGGTCTTGGTGCTCTTGCGGGGGTTGGTGCCCAGCGCCTTGATGCCGATCTCCAGCCCGTCGATGGCCACGCTGTCGCGGATGCAGCCGTGCACGACGATGCCGGCCCACCCCTTGTCGACGGCGATGGCGGCGATCAGGTCGCCGACCAGGGCCGACCGCAGCGAGCCGCCGCCGTCCACCACCAGCACCCGTCCTCGGGGGTCGGGGTGCTCGGCCAGCGTCTGCTTCAGCAGCGCGTTGTCCTCGAAGCACTTCACCGTCACCGCCGGCCCCGCGAACCGCGGGTGCCGGCCGAAGCTGCGCAGCTGCACCGGGATGCTGGCCAACGCCTCGCCGTGCTCGTCCACCAGGTCCGCGGTGGCCTGGGGCTCCACTCGATCCGCCATGATCAGCTCTCCTCGTGCTCGTCGGGCCGCACCGACAGCACCGGGCACGGCGACTCCATCAGGATCCGGTGGGCGTTGCTGCCCAGCAGCATCTTGCCGACCTGGCTGCGGCGGCGCAGTCCGATCACGCACAGGGTGGCGCCGACCTCGCGGACCACATCCAGGATCTCCTCGGACGGGTCCTTGCCGCGGAGCTCCTGGCGCACGCTGAAGTCGACCTCGGCCTCGTCCAGTGTCGTCTGCACCCAGTCCCAGTCCGCCTGCTGGGCGAACGTGGGATCGGCGTACGCGTCGCCGCGCGAGGAGTTGATCACCAGCAGCGGCAGCTGCCGCAGCCTGGCCTCGCTGACCGCGGTGGTCAACGCGGCCCGGCCGGGGGCGTTGGCGCTGAAGCCGACGACGATGGTCATCTGTTCTCCTTGCTGGA
>JBMDXL010000251.1:0-1802 GCA_048594465.1 Microlunatus sp.
AGGACGTAGCGGCCGGCGACGTAGCGCACGTCGGGGGCCCACAGCCCCGAGGTCGGTGTGGCCCAGGAGGGGCGGTTGGTGTCGTCGAACACGGTCCCCAGATAGCTCCACGACCGCCAGTCCCGGGTCCGGGCGATGTGCATGATGCCCGGGGCGTCGCCGGCCCGCAGCGGGTCGGCGGTCGAGTAGGCGTACCACCAGCCGTCCTTGCCCTGGATCACCGCGGGGTCGGCGAACGTGTCGGCGAAGGAGGCGCTGATCGGGTTGGTCATCGGCTCCCGTGGTCGCTGGGCGTCGGCCGGCGCGGACGTGGTCAGCACGAGCAGGACCGCGAGAACACCGATCAGTGCCTTCATCGTCTACTCCCTCAGAGCTCGTACGCGGCGGGCCGCTGCTGGGCCTTGCGGATCCGTTCGACGTCCAGCTTGTCGCTGCGGTCGAACCGGTAGATGCCGTTCTCCTCCTGGAACACGTCGGTCAGCTGGGTGTAGCAGTAGCCGAACATCCGGGGGTCGTCGAGCAGCGCGCCGGTCAGGCCCTCGAAGCGGGCGTAGAAGCCCTCCTCGTCGCGGACCCGGTCGCCGTAGCCCCACGACTCGGTCCGCACCCGGCCGTCGGCGTCCAGGGCGTCGGGGTTCCACCAGATGCCGCCGAACTCGGAGACGAAGTAGGGCTGGCCCGCGTACGGCAGCGACAGGTCCCGGTCCAGGTGACGGTTCGCGAAGGGGCGACCGTCGGCCAGACCGGTGTGGTTGGCGGTGAACCGCTCCGGATCCTGCTCGTAGTCGTGGCTGTCCCACACGTCGGTCTCGGCCACCCGGTGGGAGTAGCCGCTGGCGTCCAGCACCGGGCGGGTGGCGTCGGCCAGCCGGGTGGCCCAGAACATGGCCTGGGTGACGTCGTCCAGCTGGGTGATCCGGTCGTGCAGTCCCTGGTGGGTCTCGTTCAGCGGGCACCAGCCGACGATGCTGGTGTGGTTGCGATCCCGGCGCAGCACCTCCAGCCACTGGGTGACGAAGCTGGCCGTCGGCTGCTGGTGGTCGGTGTCGTGGCCACCGATGCTCGCCCCCCAGTCGCCGAACTCGCCCCAGACCAGGTAGCCCAGACGGTCGGCGTGGTAGTAGAAGCGCTCCTCGAACACCTTCTGGTGCAAGCGCGCGCCGTTGAAGCCGGCCGCCAGCGACAGCTCGATGTCGCGGCGCAGCGCCTCGTCGTCCGGTGACGTCATCAACGAGTCGGGCCAGTAGCCCTGGTCCAGCACCAGCCGCTGGAACACCCGCTGCCCGTTGATCAGGACCGCCTGGCCGTCGAGGGCGACCGACCGCAGCCCGGTGTAGCTTTCCACCCGGTCCACCAGCGCGCCGGTGTCGTCGTGCAGCTCCAGGGTCAGGTCGTACAGGTGCGGGTCGTCGGTCGACCACAGCCGTACGCGGTCGGCCGGCAGCGCCAGGGTGACGGTCGGCGACCGATCCAGGTCGACCCGGGTGGTGGCCGCCACCACGTCGCCGGCGGCGTCGGCCAGGGTCGCCGTGGCCGTCCAGCCCGGTCGGTTCTGGCTGACCGGCAGCGCGACGGTGAACGACGAGGCGCCGACGTTCGGGGTGACCGCCCCGCGCTGCAGGTGCACCTCCGGCCGCGACTCGAGCCAGACGGTCTGCCAGATGCCGGTGGTGCGGGTGTAGTCGCAGTCGTGGTTCTCGTACCGGCGGGACTGCTTGCCGCGGGCCTTGACCCCGGCCTTGGAGTCGCGCGCCCGGACGACCAGAGTGGGGGGCCCCTCGGCGGTGGCCAGCGCGTCGGTG
>JBMDXL010000252.1:0-2315 GCA_048594465.1 Microlunatus sp.
CGATCAGCCCCCGTATCAGGAGCTGCTGCGCGCAGCTCATCCGGGCGTGCGGCGGCATCTCGAACGACCGCAGCTCGAGCAGCCCGCGCCGGCCCTCCGCGGAGTCCGGGTTGTACATCTTGTCGATGCAGAACTCGGCCCGGTGGGTGTTGCCGGTGATGTCGGTGAGCAGGTGCCGCAGCGCCCGGTCCACCGCCCAGGGCCGGTGGTCCCACTCGTCGCCCGGCCGGTCGACCAGCCGCTCGACCTCGGCGAAGGCGATCTCCAGCTCGTACAGCGTCTCCGGCCGACCCTCGTCGACCCGGGGCGCCTGGCTGGTGGGGCCGACGAACCGGCCCGAGAACAGGTACGACAGCGACGGGTGGTGCTGCCAGTAGGTGAGCATGCTGACCAGCAGGTCGGGTCGCTTGAGCAGCGGCGACGAGGCCGGCTCGGAGCCGCCCAGGGTGATGTGGTTGCCCCCGCCGGTGCCGCTGTGCCGTCCGTCCAGACCGAAGGTCTCGGTGCCCAAGCGGCACTGCCGCGCCGTCTCGTACAGGTGGGCGGTCAGCTCGGCGAACTCGGTCCAGCTGGAGGTCGGGTGCACGTTGACCTCGATCACGCCCGGGTCGGGAGTGACCATCAGCACCTTGGCCCGCGGGTCCGGCGGCGGTCCGTAGCCCTCGAAGACGACCGGCGCCCCGACCTCGCGGACCACGTCGTCGAGCAGCCCGATCAGCTCGGCGAACTTCTCCAGCTTCTCCAGCGGCGGCAGGTAGAGGTGGACGAGACCGTCGCGGGCCTGCACCACCAGCGCCGTCCGGGACGGGGTCTCGTCGGGGTCGACGACGACGGCCTCGGGGGTGGTGGGCGACAACTCCGCACCCGACCGGGTGTAGTCCGCCTCGCCCTCGAAGTCGGGGTCCTTCCAGTTCACCGAGGACAGCGGCATCCGCGCCCCGGCCGGGG
The DNA here is from genome assembly GCA_048594465.1 of Microlunatus sp. Lineage (GTDB taxonomy): Bacteria > Actinomycetota > Actinomycetes > Propionibacteriales > Propionibacteriaceae > Microlunatus. Next base: position 949 of record JBMDXL010000252.1, read on the forward strand.
AGTCGCCCGGCAGCAGCACGAGGCGACCGCGGCGGAACCGCCAGCGGGCACTGGCCCAGCCGGTGCCCCACCAGGCCGGGGTGAGCGGCAGCGCCCAGGCGGCCGGCACCGACAGGTCGGCGTCCAGCGCCGCCACCAGGTCCGGTTCGGTGCTCGTCGGGTCGTCCTCGCCGGCCGGCGGAGCGCCCTCGGGCTTGGCCACCTCGGCGGCCAGGGCGGCGAACGGGTCCTCGTAGCAGGCCTGCAGGGCGTCGGCGGGCAGCCCGAAGCGCTCGGTGACGAGCCGGGCGATCCGCTCGGCGGCGTCGGCGGCGCTCCCCTGTGCGGCGTCGTCGTCCTCGGCCGGGGCGTCGAACGGGTTGGCCAGCAGCGACGGGTCGGTCCACAGCGGCTCGCCGTCGGCCCGCCAGATGAGGCCGATCTGCCAGCGCGGCAACGCCTCGCCCGGATACCACTTGCCTTGGCTGCGCTGGATCAGGCCGCCGGGCGCGAGGTCGGCGAACAGCCGGACGGCCAGCTCGTCGGCCAGCTTCCGCTTCTCCGCGCCGTCGGCGGCGACCGTCCACTGCGGCGAGGTCATGTCGTCGATGGAGACGAAGGTCGGTTCGCCGCCCATGGTCAGGTCCAGACCCAAGTCGTCGAGGACCGTGTCGACCGCGACCCCCACCTCCTGCAGGTGCGCGACCTGCTCGGGGGTGTACGGCTTGGTCACCCGCGGGTCCTCGTGGAAGCGGGTGACGGTGTTGTGGAACGCGAACTCGACCTTCGTCGGCTCGGTGGCCCCGCTGATCGGCGAGGCGTGGCTGGGGTGCGGGGTGGCGGCCAGCGGGATGTGGCCCTCACCGGCGAACAGCGCCGAGGTCGGGTCGAGACCGATCCAGCCGGCGCCGGGGATGAACACCTCGGCCCAGGCGTGCAGGTCGGTGAAGTCCTCCTTCGGCCCGCCCGGGCCCTCCAGCGGCTCGGTGTCGGAGGTGAGCTGGACCAGGTAGCCGGAGACGAACCGGGCGGCCAGACCGAAGTGCCGCAGCGCCGCGACCAGCAACCAGGCCGAGTCCCGGCAGGACCCGATGGCCCGGGTCAGCGTCTCGTCCGGGCTCTGCACGCCCGGCTCCATCCGGACCGAGTAGCCGACGTCGCCGTAGACGGCCGCGTTCAGGGCGACCAGGAAGTCGACGATCGGCATCCCCGGGACGGAGCCGTCGGGCCCGGGCTGGGCGAGCGGCAGCTTCTCCAGCCAGGCGGTCAGCACCGGTCCGAGCCCCAGACCGGGCGCGTCCTCGACGGGCACCAGCTAGGGCTCGAGATCGGTGCCCAGAACGCTGCCGTAGGTGAAGGGGTAGGTCTCGGCGTAGTCCTCGACGAAG
>JBMDXL010000253.1:0-4514 GCA_048594465.1 Microlunatus sp.
CGGCGGATCCTCGGCGACCGGCTCGACGCCTCCGACGTCGCCCGCGCCACCGAGCTGTTGACCCGGGCCGCTACCAGCGCGCCGTCCCAGGGACGCCCGATGTACGCGGCGCTGCTGGCCCTGCCGGTGCCCGAGGAGACCGCGGCCCGGCTCTTCCACGCCGCCTCGCTGCTCCGCGAGCACCGGGGCGACGGGCACATCGCCGCCCTGATGGTCTCCGACATCGGCGGGCTCGAGGCCCACGTCCTCCTCGCCCTGGACATCCCCATGCCCGCTGCCCGGTTCGGTCGGCTGCACCACCTGCCGGCCGCCCAGATCGAGGCCGTGGTGGACGGACTGCGCCGTCGCGGGCTGGTCGACGACGACGGCTGGTTCACCGATCACGGGCGCGCCGTCAAGCGGCGGGTGGAGGAGATCACCGACGACCTGGCCGCGCGACCGTACGAGATCCTCACCGACGACGAGCGGGACGAGCTGGTGCGTCTGCTGGAGCCCCTCGCCGCGCTGCTGGTCGCCGCCCAGGACTGAGTGCACAGGGCGTGACGCCCGGACGAGGACTCTGAAGGTAGATCTTACAAGCGTTACTCAGATCTATCAGCGCTGGATAAAGCAAGCAAAGATGGATAAGGCCGCTGTGTGGATCCGATCCTCAATCCCTATACGCCGTACGCCGGCGCTCAGCCCCCTGCTGTGGTCGGCCGTGATGATCTGCTGATGTCGTTCCGCGTGCTTCTGGCCCGGCTCAGCGCTGGTCGAACGAGCCAGTCGATGATCATCACCGGTCTCCGCGGAGTTGGTAAGGCGGTACTGCTGAACAACTTCCGGAAGGAGGCCAGCGCCAACGGCTGGGTGGTGATCGAAGCGGAGGTCACGAAGCACGATGACGAATCCTTCCGGAGGAGCTTCGCAGGCTGGGTTCGAACAGCACTCTTCGAGCTTTCTCCTCGAGTCCGCTGGACGGATCGGCTGCGAAGGCCGGGGCGGTCCTCAAGTCGTTCTCGGTCTCGGTCGATCCGAGTGGAGCATTGACTGCCGGAATCGATGTGGATGCTTGGGCTGGGCTCGCCGACCGCGGCGACCTCCAGCAGGATCTGACTGACCTGCTCGTCACGTTGGGCGAAGCCGCGCAGGACCGGGGTCGAGGCGTGGTTCTGCTGTTCGATGAGGTCCAGTTCATGAATGCACCGCAACTCGAGGCGCTGATCTCTGCGTTGCACAAGACGGTCCAGCGAGAGCTCCCGATCACCATGGTGGGCGCCGGTCTGCCCCAGACAGCGGAGCTCGCCCTCGACGCCAGGTCCTACGCAGAGCGCCACATTCAGTTCCCCGCCATCGAGAATCTCAACCCCTTGGATGCACGCCTGGCCCTCGAACGGCCAGCCGCGGAGGAAGGTGCCGCCTTCGACCCAGCCGCTCTGGACTTGGCCGTTGAGCTCACAGGGGGTTACCCCTACTTTCTTCAGGAGCTTGGGTACGGGGTACGGGATCTGGCTGATGGTCCGATCATCACCGTGGACGACATCCGAGAAGCCGAGCTGTTGTACCAGTTCGAACTGGATGCTTCCTTCTTCCGAGTTCGCCTAGATCGGACGACGGAGCTCGAGCGGGTCTACCTCCGTGCAATGGCTCAGCTCGGGCCGGACGCCCAGAAGGCGGCCGACGTCGCAGAGGTGATGAACCGCGAGTCGACGCAAGTGGCGCCGATTCGGGCCAAGCTCATCTCGATGGGGCTCCTCTACACCCCGCGACACGGCTATGCGGCCTTCACTGTCCCGCATTTCGACCGCTTCATGCTGAGGGCCGTCCCTGACCTCGTGGTTCCGGAGGTCAAGCGCCGACGAAGGTCGCGACCAGGATCATCTGACGACACGTCCTAGGTATGTGGGGGATCGCTCACCGATGGTCAGCCGTTCGCGGCCGATCCAGGTGACTTCGGATGCCAGTCGGCGACCACTAGAATCGTCAGGGTCATGAACCCCTCAGCACCGCCCGATCGTCCTCGAAGTCCCCTGCCCGCGTCTCCGGCCGCGCCGCCACGGCTGTCGGAGCTGAGGCGGGCCACCACCTCGATCACCTCGACCGGCGGGTGCTCCCGTGGCGCTTGATCTCGTCTGGGTCCTCGTCGGACTCGTCCTCACCGTCGGCACCGGCTTCTTCGTCGCGTCCGAGTTCGCGCTGGTCAACCTGGACCGCAACGACCTCGAGAGCCGGCAGAAGAGGGGCGAGAACGGTCTCGGGCTGACCATCAACGCCCTCAAGATCACCTCGACCCACCTGTCCGGGGCCCAGCTCGGGATCACCTTGACCACGCTGTTGACCGGTTACACGATGGAGCCGGCCATCAGCCGGCTGCTGTCGGGTCCGTTGACCGCGCTGGGTCTGCCCGAGGCCAGCGTCCCGTGGATCGGCACCATCGTCGGCGTGGCCGTCGCCACGTTGTTGTCGATGGTGCTCGGTGAGCTGGTGCCGAAGAACTTCGCCCTGGCGCTGCCGCTGGCCACCGCCAAGATCGTGGTGCCGTTCCAGACCTTCTTCACCACCGTCTTCCGACCACTCATCGCGTTGTTCAACAACACGGCGAACGCCGTCATCCGCGGTCTCGGGATCGAGCCGAAGGAGGAACTCTCCGGTGCCCGGTCGGCGGAGGAGCTGAGCTCCCTGGTCCGTCGTTCGGCGATGGAAGGGCTGCTGGACGCCGACCACGCCACGCTCCTCAGCCGCACGCTGCGGTTCTCCGACCACTCCGCGGAGGACGTGATGACCCCGCGGGTCCGGATGACCAAGGTCCGGCACGACGACACGGCCAGCCAGATCGTGGCTCTCTCCCAGCACTCCGGCTTCTCCCGCTTCCCCGTCATCGGCGAGGACGCCGACGACATCCGCGGCGTCGTCCACGTGAAGCAGGCTTTCGCGCTGCCGGCCGCGGAGCGCGAGGCCACCCGGGCCGAGGAGCTGGCCGTGCAGCCGTTGTTCGTGCCGCGCTCGATGGGGGCGGACACCCTGCTGGGTCTGCTGCGCCGGGGTGGGTTCCAGATCGCTGTCGTCACCGACGAGTTCGGGGGGACCGATGGTCTGGTCACCCTGGAGGACCTGGTCGAGGAGCTGGTCGGGGATCTCCGCGACGAGCACGACCGGTCCCGGACCGGCACCGTCCGCGACGGTCGCGCGATGATCTTCGACGCCTCGCTGCGACCCGACGAGCTGGTCGAGCGCACCGGCATCAAGGTGCCGGCCGACGAGGAGTACGAGACCGTGGCCGGCTTCGTCACCGACGAGCTCGACCGCATCCCCGAGGTCGGCGACGAAGTCGACATCGCTGACGGGGTGCTGCGGGTCGAGCGGGTGGACGGCAACCGGGTCGACCGGCTGCGGTTCACCCCCACCGAGCCCGATCCGGAGGAGTCCGAGCACGACGTGATCATGGACCAGCTGCGCGGTTCCGAGCCCGAGGAGAGTCACCGTGGGTGAGTACGCGCCCGGGCTGATCGCCCTGTTCGTCCTGCTGGCGTTCAACGCCTTCTTCGTCGGGGCCGAGTTCGCGGTCATCTCGGCCCGCCGCTCGCAGATCGAGCCTCGGGCCGAGGCCGGCAGCAAGGCGGCCCAGACCTCCCTCTACGCGATGGAGCACGCCACCTTGATGCTGGCCACCAGCCAGCTCGGCATCACCATCTGCTCGCTGTTGATCCTGAACGTCTCCGAGCCGGCGATCCACCACCTGCTGGAGATCCCGCTGGGTCTGACCCCGCTGACCGCCGACGTGATCAGCGTGCTGGCCTTCGTGGTGGCCCTGGTCCTGGTCACCTTCCTGCACGTGGTGTTCGGTGAGATGGTGCCGAAGAACCTCTCCTTCTCGGTGCCGGACCGGGCCGTGCTGCTGCTGGCGCCCCCGCTGGTGTTCGTCTCGCGGGTGTTCCGGCCGGTCATCTGGACCCTGAACGCCCTGGCCAACGCGGTGCTCCGGTTGTGCAAGGTGGAACCGAAGGACGAGGCGACGAGCACGTACACGCTGGACGAGGTGGCGGGCATCGTGGAGCAGTCGACCCGGGAGGGCGTCCTCAGCGACACCACCGGCGCGCTGAGCAACGCCTTCGAGTTCACTGCCAAGAAAGTGCACGACGTCGAGGTGCCGATGGACCAGATCGTCGCGCTGCCGCGGTCGGTCACCCCGAACCAGGTGCAGGTCGCCCTGGCCGAGCACGGCTTCTCCCGCTACATCCTGTGTGACGGGGACGACGAGCCGGTCGGCTACGTCCACCTGAAGGACGTGATGGACCTGTCGACCGGACCGCAGGCCGACCAGCCCTTCTCGGCCAAGCGAGTCCGCCGGCTGACCGCGGTGCTGCGGGACGCCGACCTCGAGGACGGTCTCGCGTCGATGCGACGCAACGGCTCGCACGTGGCCCGGTCTGTCGACCGCAACGGCCACGCCACCGGGATCTTGTTCCTCGAGGACATCATCGAGGAGCTGGTCGGGCAGGTCGAGGACGCGGCGAGCGCCTCGGCCTGATCCCGGG